>JAPPQG010000022.1 GCA_028816945.1 Alphaproteobacteria bacterium | reverse complement strand
TATGAGGCAAAAATCAATTCTGGCGATTTAATTGCCATTGCCGAAGTCGTGCGCGACCTCTATCGCAATGACACCCAGCCCGAACAATCCTATTCAGAGCGCCAACTTTATGAAGCCGCCCTTGACCGCATGGCAAGAGAAGTCGCGGCCATTCAAAAAATAGGGGAAGCAGAGACGATATTGCAATTAGAAGATGTCTTATATCATGCAACTATTAAAACTGTGCCGAAACCTACTGAAAAAATAGAAGAAAAAATTGAGGAAAATGCCGCTCAGCCAAAATTGTAAAAGCTGAGTTTTCTGTATAGCGCAGCTCATCAATCGCTACCAAATAAGGCACCTAACCAATAGCGGTTGCTCGTTTCGTTTGGCATAATTTTAATCATTTCCATAGATTCCTAAAACATGAACCGCAAGCCCGCACTTGCAATAAAATCATCCCTATTTTCGCCATGTTTTCTGGCAATCGCAGAGGTTTTACCAAATTTGCGTTCATATTTGAAATCAATATAAGGCGCGAATTTGCGGCTAATGTCATAGCGGATCTGTATGCCAAACTCACCGCTCGTAATAGCTGAGCCTATTTCTAGTTCAGGCACAGTTTGTGCAGAAAAATCAATTTCAAAATAGGGTTCAGTAATTAATTTTTGGGTAAGCAGCAATTCCTTAGACTGGTGTAGCCTTGCGGTCATATTTCCTTCATCACTAAAAAATAAATATGCTTCTGTTTCAAAAAAATATGGCGCAAGCCCTTCAAATCCTATCACTAGATAATTAGTGGATTCCGGCTGTTCATCAAAACGCAGACCTATTTGGGCATCCCAAAAACGGGCTATATTACGGCTATAAATAGCATAATATTCAGCCTGTTCTATAATTTCTCCATCTAGTTTCTCACCTTCGGCTTTCAAATATAATTTATTGACATCACCACCAATCCAGCCAGCAAAATCCCAACTATAAAGCGTTTTTTCACCATTATCACCTATATCTGCTTCCAGCTTAAAGGCATGGAAAATGGTTTGCTCTTCATCTGCAAATATTAATGTTGGAAAGATAAGAAACAAAGTTACAAAGAAACTCGTAATTTTAATGTCCATGCTTATGCTGTCCATTTTCTGCTTCTATTTGTGTTGGCATATCCTTTGCGTCTAGTTTAGCAATTATTATTTTATTCATCATGCCAGCCATCATGTGATAAAGCAAATGGCAATGGAATGCCCATTCGCCGACCTCATCAGCAGATAATAAGACAGAGTAAGAATCACCCGGCGGTATAATAACCACATTTTTGTTAGGTCGTTTTTCTGTCGGCTGTCCGTTATCCAACTGAAAAAACATACCATGTAAATGCATAGGGTGCGCCATCATAGTTTCGTTAATGAAAGTCAATTTTACGCGTTCTTTATAGTTAAGCTTAATCGGTTTAGAATTGCTATATTTCTTACCATTCATTGTCCAAATATAACGTTCCATATTACCGTCAAGCGTAATTATTATCTCTTTTTTTGCATCGCGTTTGTCTTTTTGTATGCCACGATAACGAAGGTCAGTATAATCAAGTATTTTGGCATTTTTCGGTGCGCCTGTTTTAGCCCAACCGCTTTCATTCATTGCCATCATATCTTTCATGCCCATATTGGCATGATGGGTTTTGGTGTGATTCATCCCTTCTCCCATGTCCTTCATAGTAAGCAAGGCCCGTTTTCTTTGTTTTGGCATTTTGCCTTTCATGCCCTCTCTTGGGGCAAGTGTGCTAAGAGCAAAACCAGTGCGGTCTATAGGATCGGCAATGATTGTATATGCCTTATTTTCTTTCGGCTCTACAATAATGTCATAAATTTCCGCTGTCCCAAAGCGAAACTCATCAACAAGAATAGGCTCAACATTTTGGCCGTCCGCTGCTATAATATTTAGTTTCAAACCCGGTATGCGAATATCAAAAAACGACATAGAAGATGCGTTAATAAAACGCAATCTTACACGCTCACCAGCCTTAAATATGCCTGTCCAGTTTTGTTTGGGCGTTTTGCCATTGGTAAGAAATGTATAGCCTGTAACATCTGCAAGGTCAGTGGGGAGCATACGCATTTCACCCCAGATTTTGGCATTTTCCCATGCCTTTTTGAAACCATGTTTTTTAGCACTGTCAAAAAAATCGCCAACAGTGCGTCTTGCATATTGATAATATTCAGAAGACATTTTTAAGTTAGACATAATTGTACTAGCATTTTCTTCGTGGAAGTCTGATAATAAAACAATATAATCTCTGTCAGATTCCACAAGCACTTTGTCTTTTGGTCTTATAATGATTGCGCCATACTCACCATTTTGCTCTTGGCCTTTGGAATGAGCGTGATACCAATAAGTACCTGTTTGTCTGATTTTGAATTTATAGGAGAATGTTTCATTTGGTTTAATGCCTGAGAAATTATTTAATCCCGGCACACCGTCCATTTTGCCCGGCACCAATAAACCATGCCAATGAATAGAAGTCGTTTCATCTAAATGGTTGGTTACATTGATGATAACATTTTCCCCCTCAGTAAATTCTAATGTTGGCCCTGGAATAGTGCCATTAATAGCAATTTTCTTAACTAGTTTGCCTGTAATATTTACCTTCTTATAGGCAATGTCGAGCTGATAGGTTTTCGCCAATACAGGTGATACAGCTAATGCAAGTGAGGCAAATAAAAATAACACAGAAAATATTAAAACAATTCTTTTCATACTAATCAAACTTTTTGAATAATTTTATAAGTTCCTCAATTTTTTGTTGCTGGCCTTTTTTATTTTTAGCTTTGAAAGTTTCACTAACACACGCCTCAAGATGCGTTTCCAAGAGTCGCCTTTCAACCGCTTTCGTAGCAGAATTTATCGCGCGTAATTGTGTGATTATGTCGGGGCAATAACGCCTTTCTTTAATCATTTTTTTAACACCATCAATTTGGCCTAAAATACGGTTCAAACGCGACATTTCCCCGCTATGGTCGGGGTGTTTGTTTTTGCTATGACAGGCTGACATAACATAATACTCCTTATGGCGAATAATGCCACTATATACCCTATGGGGGTATATGGCAAGAGCAAATTATTAGGTTAATTTGGCGATAGATATTGATTCGTTCATTTTTTGGTGCTACGCACACGCCCACACGCCCAGTCAAAACTGCAAAGCGCACCCTTCAAACGAACCAGCCGAACTAATCGGCTAAACGAACTAGCTGAACGAAACGGCTAAACGAACCAGCCGAACTAATCGGCAATGACTAATCGGCAACAACTAATTTTACCTTTTGGCCGGGGCGCACTTTATCATCGGGCATATAATTATTTAAGATGCGAAAATGTTGTTCGGGCAAAGCCGAAACCTGCATGCGGGCGACAAGGCTAGCGACTGTGTCTTGCGGTTGGACTTCAATAATTTTTATTTTAAGGGGTTTAGCTTGTTCGCCCTTTTTTGTGGGGATTTCTGTATAGCGCATACCATCAATCGCCGCCAAATAAGGCGCACGGCCAATAGATACTGAAATGTCTGCTTTGTCGTTGGGCTGTAATTGCTCTGCCAAAGCTTCTGCTTTATCGACACGGTCATCTGTATTGGGGTGGGTTGCAAACCAGCCCGGCACAGTTGCTGAATTGCCCCTTAATTGGGCGGTTAATTCACTATATGCGCCCATTGCCGCCAAAAAATCAGCCGCCCCGTGCGCATCATATCCCGCTCGGTATAAAGTCTCGACACCTAATTTATCGGCTTCATATTCCTGTGTGCGATTATATTTTGATAACCAAGCCCGCCAGCCTAATTCGATTATTTGATTGGCTGCTCTATTCCCTAAAACAGCCGATAAAACGCCGGCCGCAACAGAGGTTCCAACGCCTTGTGTATGTCGGTGTGCGCCATGGCGGGCGGTTACATGGGCAATTTCATGGCCAAGAACAGCGG
>JAPPQG010000065.1 GCA_028816945.1 Alphaproteobacteria bacterium | reverse complement strand
TGACCAACCGTGATGATAATTTGATAAATATGAGCCAAGGGCAACAAGTTGATGTTGATGGTTTTTATATGAATGCGGATTGGCGTCTGAATAAAGGCACACTCCATTATGTAGGTGGCTATCGAGAACAAGAATCCCGTTTGCCAAATACCTATACAGGTGTAGGTGGTACATTATCTCTCTTTGATGCAAATCGTTCTGATGACCGTGAAACCACCCAGCATGAATTGCGCTTTACTTCTGATTTTGGCGGCAATTTAGAATTTGTTACAGGCCTATTTTATCAAGAAGATGAAACAGTTTTTTGTGTGACACAAATTGTCGGTTTCCTAGATTATTTTGCCGCTGTGAATTTTGCAAATTATGACCAAGTCGGCGGGAACGCGTATAATGAAACGCCACTTGTACTATGTAGTGCGCAAGACCAAGAGGCACGGGCGGCCTTTATTGACGGCTCTTATGATATTAGCGACCGTTTCACAATTAGTGCAGGCTTGCGTTATACAGAAGAGGAAAAAGGCTGGATTGGCCGTAACCGTATCGCCTATCAGTTTTTAGGTGGTGGCGATTTTGATCCTAATTTAACGGCTGAATCTTTGGGGCATCCGCTTGCCGCGGCCGATTTTGTGAAATATCCAACAGGGGTTCGTTTTACTAAAAAAGAATGGTCAGAAGAAAGCTATCGCCTAACCCTTTCTTATCAAGTCGATGATAATGTCTTTACCTATGCTACTTATGCGCATGGTTTCAAAAGTGGTGCTTTTAATGACCAAACGGGGACAATTGCCGCTTTGACAGATCGCAGTATTGCCCCAACAGACCCTGAATTTGCCGATTCAATGGAATTGGGTGTTAAATCTGATTTATTTGACAATCAATTGCGTATCAATGCGGCTTTATTCAGGGTTGAATATGAGGATGCACAACGCCAACTTAATACAAGTTTCACTACTGGCCAAGAAACTCGCTTTTTTAATGCGGCTGAAATAACAGTGGATGGGCTGGAAGTTGAATTCACTTGGGCGCCGATTAATGTTCCCGGTCTCAATGTGGCAGGCAATTTCTCTTGGCAGGATGGCGAATTTGATAAATTTGAAGCCGATACGAATTTTGACGGCACAGTTGATGTTGATTTATCTGGTCGCCCCTTAGTGCGTGCGCCTGAGACACAATGGACTTTGCAACTAGCTTATGAGCACCCATTGATGAATACTCTTGACGCTCGCTTTGTGGTGACAGCAACCTATGAGGATGAAAATCTTTTCACCCATGCAGATCTTGGGCCTACTTTTGCTGATGAGCTTGATCCACTATATGATACATATTTGAATGAAAAAACATTGGTTGATGTCAGCTATGGCGTTCATAACCGTGAGAAAGGCTATTCTATAACGGCTTTTGTTAAAAATGCGACAGATGAACGTTATCGCACCGCTTCACAATCCGTTGCAAGTTTATGGGTGCATACACAATATGGCCCGCCACGCACTTATGGTGTGCAGTTGGCGGTTGAGTTTTAGGCAAGGGCAGGCATGATGCGTAAATGAGTAACAAGACCGCCTACGGGCGGTCTTGTCTTATGCCCTAGCAAAATAGATTCTAGCAATAAGGAATAGGGACAATGGCAGACGGGAAAAGGTTAGAAGGCAAAAAGGCACTTATAACAGGTGCCGCCTCAGGCATTGGGGAGGCGATTGCGAAAGCCTTTTTAGATGAAGGCGCAGCTGTTTTAGCAGTCGATTTGCCGCAAAAAAATATGAGCGCAACTTATAGCGATTTTGCCAAAGCCTATATTTTAGAACAAGATATTACCGAAGCCCAAGCCCCCGACCATATTATCGCCACCGCTATTGAGAAATTGGGCGGTATTGATATTCTCGTCAATAATGCAGGCATTGCCATTGGTAGCACATTGGAAAGCACAACAGATGAATTATGGACGCAGATTATGGATGTTAATCTTGTCTCTATGTTCAAAATTTCCCGTGCCGCCCTGCCGCATTTGAAAAAAAGTGGCAAAGGGCGCATTATCAATCTAGGTTCTATTATGTCCGATTTTGGCGGGCCAAATTTATTTGTCTATGGCACATCTAAACACGCTGTCGCAGGCATGACAAAATCAATGGCCGTCGATTTAGGCGAATATGGCATTACGGCCAATTATCTAAAACCAAGCGCGATTGTAACCCCCTTATCCGCGCCTTTTTTCGAAGATGAAACATTCAAAAATTATTGGATTGAGAAAGCACCCGCAGGCCGACTTGGCGTGCCAGAAGATGTAACCGCGGCGGCTGTTTTTCTTGCGAGCGAAGAAGCGCAATTTATATCAGGCTTAGGCTTGAATGTATGCGGTGGCGCAATCATCAAATTTTAAGTTATAAAGCCCGCTAGCCCCCTAGCTTATTAGTTTGACGCGGAAGCAAAAGTGCAATAATCCTCTTTCTCGACGAGATTAAGCACAAAGGATAATTTCGCCATACCGCCAATAACCGCCATAACTGTGCCTAATTCGCAGATTTGCGCATCGTCAAAATGCGCTTTTAAGTGGCTGTATAGGCTACTATCCATAATGCCGTCAGGATTGGTTAATGTCATGGTTTTGGCAAAAGCTAAAACGGCTTTTTCAGCCTCATCAAATGGGCCTGTTTCAAAATCGCTTATATTATCAATTTGCTCTTGTGTAATGCCTGCCGCCAAACTGCCCGGCACATTTTGCTTATTGCATGTGCGACAGCCATGCGTCAAAGATAGATAAAGCCGTGCCAACTGCTTATATTTTTCTTCTACCCGTCCGCCAAAGAAAATCTTGCCGTAAAATTCATCCATCACAAAGTGCAAAAGTTCAGGCGCAGAGGCAAAGGCTTCAACAAAAGCAGGCTCGCCTGTCAGCGCATTGAGTGTGTCCCAAACTTGCGCAAAATGCGTATCTAATTCCTCACGGGGAATGCGTTTCATAACCGTATTAGCCATAATTGAACTCCTATATTCTATATCCTATATTTTCTGTCCTATATTTAACTCTATTATGTTTTGAAATAATCGGGCTTACCCAAAGGCCAAACCCAACCATATTGTGCCATGCCACCATCGACGACAAGCACTTCGCCTGTCATAAATTTTGCCGAAGGAGCAGCCAAATAAGCGGCCGTTTGCGCAATATCCCAAACATCGCCAAACCGTTTCATCGGGTTCGCGCGGTGGAATTCTTGCAAAGCTTCTGCTGGATATTGTGTGACGCCTTCGGTTTCAATCGCCCCCGGGGCAATGCAATTCACACGAATATTATGTTCTGCCCATTCGGTTGCGACTGTTTTAGATAGATAGATAACGCCGGCGCGCGCCGCACAACTATGCGCTGATTGTGGCATGCCCCGCTCGACATAGGCGGCGATATTGACAATATTGCCCGCTTCGCCAATTTTGCGCCAATTTTTTGCTGCTTCCTGCATCATCCACCATGTGCCATTGAGATTCGTATCAATGACGGCAAGCCACCCTTTGCGGGAGAAATCAATCGCGGCTTGTGAGAATTGCCCGCCCGCACTGTTAATCAATGTATGCACGCCGCCATATTTGTTGAATATATTTGCCATGAAAGTTTCAACATGCTCGGCCTCTCTTATATTGAGCGTTTGCGTCTCAATCGCACAGCCAACAAATTGCTGCATGGAGCGGCTAACCTCATCCAATTTTTCCGCCCGCCGCCCGCAAATAACCACATGCGCACCAAGCCGTGCAAATAAAACCGCCATTGCCCGCCCCATGCCTGACCCGCCGCCAGAAATCACAACACATTTTCCGTCAAACAGCCCATCTCGATAGACGAGCGGTGCCTGCGCCAATTCCTCTATCGTCATGCCTGCATAGTCTGTGCTTGTTTGGGCTTTATCCGCTGGTTTATTAGCTGATTTATCCATATTTTATTTGCTCCTTTGGCGTCTTTATTATGCGCGTCTATTATACACTCTATTATGTGCCTTTATTATATGCCTATTCATTTAAGCCGAAAATTGAAATAGCGGCTACATTGCGATTGGGAATGCCGCCTAAATTATGCGTCATGCCCAATGTGGGCGATTGTAATTGGCGCGCCCCCGCCCGCCCTAGCAGTTGCAAATAGACTTCATAAGTCATACGCAAGCCCGAAGCACCAATGGGATGACCGAAACATTTTAGCCCGCCGTCAATCTGGCAGGGCATAGAGCCGTCTGCATCATAGCGGCCGTCTAAAATATCTTTATAGGCCATGCCTTCTGCGGATAAAAATAAATCCTCCATTAAGACAAGTTCCGTAATAGAAAAACAATCATGCACTTCTGTTAAACTAATCTCTGCCTTTGGGTCGCTAATGCCTGCCTCTTTATAGGCGCGCTGGGCGGCTTTGCGGGTTGTGATTGTGCTTGCCCCGTCCCATGATTGATGCCCCATTTCTGTGCCATTAGATAGGGCAAGCTGCATGGATTTAATGGTCACAAAAGGCCCATCGCATAATGTTTTGGCAATTTCAGGGCGTGTGACAATCGCACAAGCTGCCCCGTCCGATACGCCGCAACAATCAAACACACCCAATGGATAGGCGACCATAGGTGCCTCTAATATTTGTTCCATGCTGAGTTTTTTCTGCAAATGCGCTTTCTCATTTAGCGCGCCATTTTGGTGGCTTTTCCAAGATACATGCGCCATGGCGCGCTTTAAGTCATCCATAGCAATCGCGTGTTTTGCGGCATAGGCGGCGCCTAATTGTGCGAAAGCGCCGGGGGGCGTAAAGCTCGGCTGGTAAAGGTCTTCAAATGTGCCTTTGGTGCGTTCAGGCAGACCGCCAAAGCCTGTATCTTTGAGTTTCTCACACCCCATAGCAAGGGCTATATCGCAAGCCCCTGCGGCTACGGCATAGGCCGCGCCGCGCAAAGCTTCGGTTCCTGTCGCGCATAAATTTTCAACCCGTGTGACAGGGATGTTCGGCAAACGCAAATATTGCGATAGCGGATAGGCTGATTTGCCCGTATTTTGTTCGTCATAAAAAACACCAAACCATGCCGCCTCAATTTGCTTTTTATCAATGGCCGCATCTTGCAAGGCTTCCTCAAAAGCCTCAATAATTAAATCTTCTGGCCGCGCATCCCAACGCTCCCCGAATTTCGAGCAGCCCATGCCAATAATCGCAACCTTATTGCATATGCCGTCAGCCATGTCCGCCTCCTTTGCTTTTTGTGCGTTCTTTTCCCGTCTCTTTTTCCACTTTGCCTATTCTAACAGGCACGGCTTTCCAAAAATAGCGTTTGAAATCTCGCACTGTGTCAATATCTTTAATTCTAAATTGCATAGCGACTAAATCCCCTATCGCAATCTCGCCTGTTTCGCAACCTGTCATTTCCATAAATATATTACCGCCTCCTTCAAAAGACAAATTACCATAAATTAAAGGCGGATCACGGGTAAAGGCAAGCCAATCTTCGGTAAATGATTTGACCCGCGCCAATCGCCGCGCAAAAGAATAATCTGTCTGCGTGTCTAATGCCCCGCATTCGGGATTGACACAATAATGCGATTTAGGGAATTGTGGCGTTTGGCATGCGCTACAAATCCCCCCGATAAAGCCATAAAGTGCGCGGCTTTTAGCATAGGCGACACTTTGTGCTGTGCGATTATCGCGTTCAGCCCGCATGCCCCAATCAATATCAAGGCGGCCTGATGCGGCTAGAAATTTAGTATAATTATTCTCAATTATGCCCTGTGCGAGCTGGTCTTGCAGTGTATGGGTTATTGCCCCCTGTTTTTCTGTTTTGTGCTTTGCAATATCGGTAATAGCATCTGTTGCCTGTAATAAAATGGCTTCACAGCCTTGCCCGAATGCGGTTGCTAAAATCCAATCCCCTGCTTTTGCCTTTTCTAACACCTGAACGAGCATTAACAGGGCATGCGCGGCCCCCGCATAACCGCATGTGTCAAATAGACTATCGGCAAGTGCTGTTGGCTTAATATTAACGGCCGCGGCAATATGGCGTGCCAAAGCGGGGTTGGCTACGGGGGCGATAAAATGCGCGATTTGCGCCGCCTCAATGCCTGCCTCTTCTAAAAGGGGCAAAATGGCTTGTGGTGCAAATTTCACCAACCCTTCATCACGGTACCATCGCTCCTCTAAAACATAATCGGTTTTTGCATTTGCTGTTCGATAATGATCGACAAAATCGGCATAAATTGTTTTTGTGCCATGCAATTTGGCAAGCGGTTTGCCTTCCCCAATAAGCAAAGCAGCGGCCGCATCACCACATAAAATTTCCATTGTGCTAGCGGCGCGAATGGGCGTTTGTTCGGCCGCTGTCAATAGGAGTCGTGTTTTAGGGTTTTGGCTTGCGACAATCAATGCTGAAAGGGCGGCGCGTTGTGAGCCGCTAAAATCATAGCAATGAGTTTGTTTGGGTAAATCCAATGCGGCGGCGATTATGCCGGCATTTTGGCGGTCTAAAAAGGGGGCAGTGGTAGAAGCAAAACATAAAGTTTGCGCCTCCACTTCTTGCGGTGCATGGGCTAGGCAGGCTTGCGCGGCGGCAACACCCATAGTGATAGGGTCTTCATCCCAATTTGCATAAGCCCGCGCGCCTTTGGCAAATGGTTTTAGGGAGGCATTTATCCAGCCAATCGCATCAAATATAGATTTGCGACTTATGCGTTTTTGGGGAAGATAGGCACCAAATCCGAGAATACCAAAATCGGCCATCAATCATAATTCCAATTACTCATAATTCCATTACTCATAATTCCATTACTCTGCGGCATTTTGTGCGGTGGGGGTTTCAATATATTTTTCCAACATTGGCTTAACCGCCGTGCCGTCGGGGAGTTGCGCTTTGCCAATATATTGGTCGAGTGTCTCGTTCCAATGGTAAATGCGGCGCTCTTGATAGGATAGGGGAATGCCCTTAAAGCCGTCAGATTCAACCGATTCTTGGATTTGTGGCGCAAATTGCGTATCCTCGCCAATAATGCGGTCAAAATTGGCAACCCGTGTTTTCCAAATATCAGGCAATGGGCCATCGCCCCAATCGGGCGAAAACCAAACACATTCAAGGCGCATGGTGTTAATTGTTTTCGGCCAAAACAAAATAAAGGGCAGACCTGTTGGAGAGGGCGGGCAGACAATGTTGGGATAAATATTATAAGAGACATTATTATCGCGGGCAATTTCGCCGACTGTATCCATTTCGGGCAAGTCGCGTGTGCCGGGGTCTTTCCATTCAGGTCGCCGATTAGGTGTGACCATGCGGGAGTGGCCGTGCGGCCATAATTCAATCGTTGTGCCAAGATGATCTAAAAAGCGGTCGACTGTTTCTTGGTGAATGGATTGCAAATGGTAAGTCTCTAAAAACGCATCGAGCAACACTTTAACATTGCAATTCACATGATATTCAGCTTTATGCGCAAGGCGAATATTTTCAGGCTGAAATTCTTTCATTTCTTCACCTGCTGGGCCAAGATATGTCATTAAGGGTTGCGCTTCGGCATCGCAATTTATAAAAACCCAATTACCAAACTTTTCACAGGCGATTGGGATTAAGCCAAGACAGGATTTATCAAATTCGGGGAAGTCGCGCGGGTCACGTATGGCGACTAGCTTGCCCTCATAATCATAACTCCACCCATGATAGCCACAGACAAATAGATTTTTGCGTCCGCTCTCCTCACGCACTAATGGGCCGCCCCGATGACGGCATGTATTATAAAAGGCGCGCACTTTATCATCCTTGCCGCGAATGATAAGAATCGGGGAGTGCAGTTTTTTCCATAAAATATAACTATTTTTTTCTGGCAATTCGTCCATATGGCACGCATAGACCCATGTTTTTTTCCACATAAGGTCGAGCTCAAGGCGGTTAAACGCCTCATCCACATAGCGTTTGCTAGGAATAGGGGGCAGTTGCGGAAAGCCTTCGGGCGGCCCATTGCGGGCTTTCTCATAGGCCATCGCCTCTTTGATTTTTTTAACTGTCATAATATCCATTGTAAGCCCTATTATTGTAACCCTTATTATAACCCTTATTTAATCCCTATTATTATACCCCTTATTTAATCTCTATTATTCGCTCTATCTGTCCCTTTGATTATCCCTTATATTTGCCAACCCCTCATTTATTTGCCAAACACTGCTTATATTTGCCAAACACCTATTCTAGTGCTATTTATAACAAGTTCAAAGCCTAGCACAAATAGGAGATTTTCACAATAGAGATAGACGGCTAGAATAATGGGGCAAATACTTGAAAATATACGCATAATTGATATGGGGCGCTATGTTGCCGGCCCCTATTGCGCCACCTTATTAGGCGGTTTAGGGGCCGAAATTATCCGTGTCGAACGCCCGCAAGGCGGCGAAGATAGGTTTATTTCCCCGCTCTTTCACCATGCGGATGGAAGCCCCGGCGAAGGCGGGCTGTTTATGCAGACCGCAAGCGGGAAAAAATCCCTCACGCTTGACTTGTCGCAAACAAAAGGGCGGGAGGTTCTACACAGGCTCACACAATCAGCCGATATTATTATTGCTAATCTACCGCCCAAAGCACTTGCCAAATTAGGACTTGATTGGCCGAGCCTATCGCAACGCCACCCATCTTGCATTTTAGTCACGCAAACAGGATTCGGCACAACCGGGCCAGACAGTCATAAAGGCGGATTTGATGGGTTAGGGCAGGCTTTATCGGGGGCGACCTATCTAACAGGCACGCCCGAACAGCCCGCCAAAGCCGCCGCCCCTTATGTGGATTTCAGCACCGCCACCCTTTCAGCCTTTGCCACTTTGGCGGCTTTAATGCACCGCCAACATAGCGGCAAAGGACAGCATGTTGAAACCAGCCTGCTTGGCACCGCCCTATCAATTATGACCGCCCATTTGACCGAACAGGCTGTCACGCAAAAAGCGCGCATTGGCACAGGCAATCGGGTGCAAACATCTGCGCCCTCTGACATTTTCAAAACAAAAGACGGGCATATTTTAGTGCATATTGTCGGCCATAATTTATTTCGCCGTTGGGCAAAATTGGTCGGGCGCGCTGAACTTGCTGATGAAGAGGCTTATTGTGACGACCAAAAGCGCGGTGATGCGCGCGATATATTATGCGGCATTATGCAGGCATGGTGTGCGGATAAATCGTCAAAACAAGCCCTTGCTTTATTAGAAGAAGCGGGTTTGCCGTCGGCGCCCATTTTGGATTTACAACAAGCATTAGATAATCCACAAGCGCACGCTATGTCATTTTTCCGCTCTATCCAATTTCCCGAACTCGACCAGCCAATACCAGTTGCTGATATGCCCATGCGTTTTTCTGCTATGGACGCCCATATGACAGGTCGCCCGCCTTTGATTGGCGAACATAATAATGAGATATTGCGCGAATTAGGTTATAGTGATGAGATGATTGACGCCTTGCGCCAAGAAAATGTCATTTAATAAGACAGGATGAAAAATGGATTTTAATTTTACAGCAGACCAGCTTGCCTTCCAAGAAGCAGCGCGCACATTCGCCCAAGCCGAATTGCCCGCGATTGCTGAAACATGCGAGACAGACGCCACCCCGCCACCGCCCGCATTACTCAAACAATATGCGCAAATGGGGTTTTTAGGGGTTAATATACCGACCGCCTATGGCGGTTTGGGGCTTGGCAATTTAGAGGCTTTGCTGATTTTAGAGGAGTTTGCCAAAATATCCTCTGCTGTGGCTTTCCCTGTATTTGAGTCTTGCGTTGGGCCAGTCAAGGCGATTGAACATTTTGGCTCTGAATCGATTAAAAAACATGTTTTGCCCGCCATTTGCAAAGGCGAAATGGTGGTTGCGATTGCTATGTCTGAACCCAATGCGGGGTCAGCCTTAACCGATTTGCAAACCAAAGCGCAGGTGAAAAATGGCAAAGTCATTTTGAATGGCATAAAACGTTGGTGTTCGGGCGGTGGCCATGCCGATGGCTATTTAGTCTATTGCCGTATGTCCGAACAAGCAGGCGCAAAGGGTATTGGCGCGGTTTTTGTTGAAAAAGACACCTCTGGTCTATCTTTTGGCGCGCAAGAAAATTTAATGGGTTTTCGAGGTGTGCCGTCTTGCGATATTTTCTTTGATAATGCTGAAATAGGGGAGGAAAATATCATTATGCCTGCCGGCGGATTCAAAAAACTTATGGAAGCGTTTGACCTTGAACGTTGCGGCAATGCGACTATGGCTTTGGGGCAGGCCTCGGGCGCATTGGATATTGTTGCTAATTATGTGCAAGAGCGAAAGCAATTCGGCAAGCCAATTATTGAATTCCAAGCCGTGCAGTTAAGGCTTGCTGAAATGAAAATGAAAATAGAAGCCGCCCGCCTGCTTATCCACCGCGCCGCCCATAATGCCGAACAAGGCTTGCCGAGCATGCTTGATTCATCTGTGGCGAAATGTTTTGCCAATGAAATTGCCCGTGATGTGACGGGTGCGGCGATACAACTTATGGGTGCTTATGGTTATTCAAAAGAATTTGGCATAGAGCGGCGCATGCGTGATGCATGGGGGTGGGGCATTGCTGGCGGAGCGATTGATATTCAAAAAGTCAATATCGC
>JAPPQG010000063.1:2167-3986 GCA_028816945.1 Alphaproteobacteria bacterium | reverse complement strand
CTTTTCTTTGCATTGCCGTCATAACGACATAATTCTTGTTCCAACTCTTTATGCGTGCCAACATGATGGACTAGGCCACGCTCATAAAGGGCGGCAACCGGTTCGGCACGCACTAATTTACCGCGTGTCGCCCGCACTGCCCGATAGGCAAGTTCAGGGGCTTCCCGCAAAACAACTTCACGCACTAAATCACCGCCTTGATTGATTTCCGCAACTAAACGGTCAGCCTTATGGGTGCGATAAACGCCAACAACTTTGCGCGCCCAAGCGGCGGGGCGCAAGCCTTGCACTGTCTCATCTGCCAATACATAAGCATGGTCAAGCAAATCACGCCCAACAACACATATCCCGCATGCATCTGCCTTTGCGCCGCTCATAGATGGCGGGTCAATCGCTACCACAATGCGTTGCAAGGGCGGAGCGATGGCAATTCTATGGCGGGCAATCAATTCATGCGTCCATAAAGCACCAACAATATCCTCTACAAGTTCAGCCTCAATTTCCTGTCGGCCGAGCCGCGTGCCGTCATAGCGGCGCAATAATTCTTCAACAAAGCCCGGCGCAAGATGCGCCCGATTGGCATGTGTTGAAGACCGTGTGACATGACAATTTGGATCAGCCATAAGTTGTTTAATCAGCCGCGTTGGGCGCGGTGTTGTGGTTACCACTTGGCGGGGGCGATTGCCGAGCCGCAAGCCAAATTGCAACATATCCCAACAGTCTCTATCATATTGCCATTTAGCAAGTTCATCGCACCATGCCGCATCAAATTGGGGGCCACGCAAACTATCAGGGCGGCGGGCAGAAAAAACTTGCGCCTGCGCGCCATTCGGCCAAATAAGCAGGCCACGACTTGCAATAAATTCAGGACGCAATTCACTAGGCGTAATTGTCCGCAAACCAGACGGCCCCTCTATCATAACTTCGCGCACCGCTAATAAGGTTTCACCAACAAGGGCAATATGCCGACAAGTGCCAGCTGTCAGCGGTGTTATGCCTTCGACTTGGGCGCGTATCCATTCGGCACCAGCGCGGGTTTTGCCCGCCCCGCGGCCGCCTAACATAAGCCAGATAATCCATTTCCCAGACGGTGGTAATTGGTCAGGGCGCGCCCAAAATGGCCAATATCCCCTTAAAAATACTAATTGCTCATCATTGAGACTATTTAGAAATATCCGTCGGCGGGCTTTCGGCCAAGATGCGATTGAATGTATGTTCAAGCTCTGCGAGAATATCCTGTCGAGGCTTCGTTTTTTTGCCGTTTTTGCTCCGTAATTTTTCTTCACGTTGAACCAATAAATTCATTGAACGAATAAGGAGAGAAATAACACGAGCATAACGTTCAAAATCCTCCGTAAGATTTTCTGCATCTTTCGGCAAATTTTTCTCAAACCGAACAAGATCGGCAACGAGCGCATTGCTTAAATTCTGTAAATCTGAATCTTGATAGGGGGCGTTCTTACCAGACACGGTGAGAGACCTATTGAATGTTTATCAATCAATTCACAAACGCATTTGCAAATCCGTTCGCAAATGAGTTCATAAATCAATTTATAATTTTGGAGTATGGCCGATAAGATACGCATAAGCGTGTCACTTGTCAAGCATTTTTTTAATTATTTCAAAAACTTATATATCTATTCGCGTGTATATTATCGGAAAAAATGAAATAAGTTAAATAATTAACGCCTCTATCCACATAAAAATTTTTTGTAAAAAAATTACAAAAATTATAGGATAGGGCTTTTATAATTTCTCTATTCATTTATTTTGCCTAATTATTGACCCTCTCATGCGTGACGATAATAAGGGATATTTA
>JAPPQG010000063.1:0-1988 GCA_028816945.1 Alphaproteobacteria bacterium | reverse complement strand
ATTGACAGATAATATCTACACATAATAGCGACACATGATATTGACGCCTGCCCCTTTCTCTGTCAGTCTTCCGCCCATGCGACTCATAATTAAATGCTTTATATTATTATGTTTATTTAACGCCCTTACCCTACCCATACGGGCAGAAACAGGCATGCGGGTTTATCTTGCCACAGACTGGAAAGCACAAGCCGAACATGGTGGTTTTTATCAAGCCAAAGCACGCGGGCTTTATAAAAAAGCAGGCTTAAATGTGCGCATCATACAGGGCGGGCCGACTGTTAATGTCCCGCAATTACTTGCAACAAAAACCGTTGATTTTGCTATGGGGAGTAGTTTTGCTGCCCTCAATCTCGTTGCCGCAGGCGTGCCAGCAAAAGCCATTATGGCTGGCTTTCAAAAAGATTTACAAGTGCTTATCACCCATCCACGCCAAGATATTCGCTCTATTGCCGATATGAAAGGCAAGCCCATTATGATTGCCGATAATACGATTACAAAATTTTGGGTTTGGTTAAAGGCAAAATTTGGCTTTACAGATAGTCAAATTCGCAAATATACATTCAATCTCGCGCCCTTTCTCGTTAATCCGCAAGCCATTCAACAAGGCTATTTATCCTCTGAACCTTATTTAATTGAAAAGGAAAGCGGCATTAAACCGCAAGTTTTTTTGCTTGCCGATGAAGGCTATCCCTCTTATGCAACGATTATTATGACACAGCAAGATTGGATTGACCAACACCCTGATAAAGTGCAAGCCTTTGTCGATGCAAGTATTCAAGGTTGGATGGAATATATTTATGGCGACCCATCGCCGGGCAATGCGCTTATCTTAAAAGCAAATCCAGATATGACACAAGATGTGATAGACCAAGCAATTCGCGTGTTACGCGAACATGAAGTATTGGTTTCAGGCGATGCGGCAAGGCTTGGTATTGGCGCGATGACAGAAGCGCGTTGGGAAAGATTTTTCAAAACCATGTCTAAATATGGTGTTTATGATGCTAATTTGGATTGGCGCGCCGCTTTTACAAAGATTGGCGCGCCGCTTTTACAACAGCATTTATTAATAAAAACAATAAAGCAGCTAATTAAAGCATGAAATAATGCAAATAAGCAGTAAAGCATAATCAAAACATGAAATAATAGAGGCATAATGAAAATAAACAGTGCCGAATGCATGGCACGCCTATATGAGACCCTAATATGAATAAGCCAATTTTAGAACTTGATAATGTTTCGCTTAGCTTCGCGCCCGCTCATAAAGTGTTACATAATTTGTCTATGTCGCTTGAAAAGGGCAGTTTTACGGCTTTGCTTGGTGCTTCTGGGTGCGGTAAATCAACGCTTTTGCACCTTATTGCTGGCCTCATCCAACCGACAGGCGGGACAATTACACGCCATTTGCAAACAGACCATATTGGCTTTGTCTTCCAAGACCCCGTGCTTATGGATTGGACGACAGTCTATCATAATGTCGCCCTACCCTTAAAATTGCAAAAGCAAACACAAAAACAAGCAGGGCGCAAAGCAGAAAATAAAGCGCAAAACAAAACGCAAAACAAAGCGAGCGATAAGGCCTCTATGGAAGCACAAATTATGGCAAGTCTAACACAGGTTGGGCTAGAGACGCGCGCCAATGCTTTACCGCGTGAATTATCAGGGGGCATGAAAATGCGTGTCTCTCTTGCCCGTGCTTTGGTGACACAACCAGACTTACTGCTTATGGATGAACCTTTTGCGGCTCTTGATGAGTTAAACCGCGCGAAAATGGAAGATGACCTTTACCATATTTGGCAAACAACAGGTTGCACTGTGCTATTTGTCACGCATAATGTTATGGAAAGTGCTTATTTAGCGAGCCAAGTTATGATTATGAAAAATGGCCATATTGCGCAAACCATAGAGATAAATAATGCGCCACGCGGTGAGGCATATCGGACAAATGTTGATTTTCTAAAAACCTGCCAAGAAATATCAACCGCCCT
>JAPPQG010000193.1:1900-4000 GCA_028816945.1 Alphaproteobacteria bacterium | reverse complement strand
CAAACAATAATTTATCACATATTTGCGCAAGTCTTTTATATTGTTGCTCATCCATAATTCACCTATTGATGCAAAATCTGTTTATACTATACTTAATTCGGTAGGATTGAAAAAATTATTGTTTAATTGTTGGGCTAAAATAGCAAGGTTTTCTGCAACAGAGCCAAGCCCTTTTTTTAACGAACCGCTCACTTTTTTATCAGACAACAGAGCCAAGTCCTTGTTTTAGCAAACTGCTTACTTTTTTATCAGACAGGCTCATATCTTTCGGTCTTTTTGCCAACAAACCAGCCTCATCTATCGAACAGGCTGTTATTAAACGCTCATCTAAATCAAAAGCCTGTGCCAGCTGCAAGCCAAAATCATATTTAGATAATTTTTCAGCCCCGACCATATTAAAAATACCTTTCGCATTTTGTTCAACCAATGCATGCGCTTTTTTAATCAATTGATGGCTTGTTGCAGGCGTATAAAAAACATCATTAAACAATTTAATTGGCTTTCCTGCTTTAAGATTGTGATAAATGAAATCACTAAAAGAATGTCTATAATCTGTCCCCCAACCATAAAAATTGCAACGCAATATAAGCGCATCGGGATTATTTTTAAGCACACATTCTTCGCCATAGGCTTTTGAGACACCATATGCGTTAAGCGGGCAAGGGGCTGCTTCCTCACTTAAAAAAGCCTGTGTGCCGTCAAAAAGCTGATCAGTAGAAATATGAATCAGTTTTATGCCTTGCGCATAAGCAATCTCTGCTATATTCGAGGCCAATTCAGCATTGATAAAACGCGCTAATTGGGGGTCTTTTTCACACGCCTCAACATTCGCCATGCCAGCCGTATGGACAATCAATGCAGGTTGCCACTGCTCAAAGCACGCCACAATAGAAGTTTTATCTTCTAAATCAACCGTGAATGAATCTATATTCGGCAAAGTGAGTTTGCGCTTATGCTGGTTAATGGCAATAATATATTTTTTTGAAGACTCTAATGCCCAATTTATGCCGAGCAGACCCGTCCCACCAGTGATGAAAATTTTAGGCTGCATATTATATCAATCTCATTTTCTGCATATTGTCATCTATCCATGCCTGCAATTCCTCAATGGTTAGCCATTGCTTATTGGTCTCAGAAGAATAGACAAAATCTTCCGCCACAAGCCGTCCCTCACCAATGCGGGCTTTGTCTTTATACCAATTATGAATCATGGGCAGTATTTTGTAATGCTCATCATATTCATAAGTGCAAACCGCATCTTCTTGACCAATCATTTGCTCATGTATTTTTTCACCCGGGCGAATGCCGATAATATCATGGCTTGCTTTTGGGGCTATGGCTTTGGCAATATCAACAACCCGCATGGAAGGAATTTTTTTGACATATATTTCGCCGCCTTTCATATCGTCAAAAGCATGCCAGACAAGCTCTATACCCTGCTCTAAACTAATCATAAAGCGTGTCATGCGCACATCGGTAATAGGTAGTTTAGCAGAATCCCGCTTTGATAGGAAAAATGGAATAACCGACCCCCGTGACCCCATAACATTGCCATAACGCACAACCGAAAAAGCAGTCTGATCTGTTTGTCCCGTTGCATTGGCCGCAGTAAATAACTTATCTGCTGCCAATTTTGTCGCTCCATAAAGGTTTATCGGATTGCTTGCCTTATCAGTGGATAGGGCAACAAGTTTTTTAACATTCTGGTCGATACATGCATCAATGAGATTCATCGCCCCGCCTATATTTGTTTTAATACACTCAAATGGATTATATTCCGCTGTTGGTATAATTTTAGTTGCCGCCGCATGAACCACAAAATCAACTCCATCTAGCACCCGATGAAGTCGCTCCTTATCTCTGACATCACCAATCACAAATTGCACTTTAGGGTGCTGTCCCAATTCATTAGCTAAATTCCATTGTTTCATTTCATCGCGTGAATAGATAATAATATTTTTAGGGTCATATTTTTTAAGCGTTGCCGGCACAAATGTTTTACCAAATGAGCCTGTGCCGCCTGTGATAAGGAGTGAAGCATTTTTTAACATTATTTTAGCCCTTTCATATATGGATATAGGGATTGTAATATAGTTTTAT
>JAPPQG010000193.1:0-1517 GCA_028816945.1 Alphaproteobacteria bacterium | reverse complement strand
TTTTTCCCTATCAATATTTTCAGCATTTTTTTCAAAAACAATATTCATTTCAAATGTCGCATCTAATAAAAATATATCTTGTGGGATATAAGCAATTTTTTTATGCCAATCTTTCGAACATTCAGCCAATGCAATCCCATTAACTTTAACACGCCCGCCCACAGGATCCAACAGGCCAAGTATTAAATCAACTAGGCTCGTCTTGCCCGCCCCCGAATGGCCAATCAACCCGACCGCATCACCAGATTTGATAGTAAGCGATATATTATTAAGGGCTTTATGCGCATTGCTCGTATAGGCAAAATCAACATTTTCTAACTGCAAAATTGCAAAATCGTCAATTTGTTTATCACCGCGCACCACAGTTTTATCATTTCCCTCGTCTTTATTTTGGTAATCTTCAAAAAGTAAATCAACAGCATTTCTACCGGTTCGGATACCGCTTAAATTGGATGAAATGCTTGCCGCCGAAGGTAATAAACGCAAAGCCGCGGCCGCAAACATTGCCATTAAAGGGATAAATTCATTTATATTGCCAGCCGAAAATAGATAAACATTACTTATGATAACAACAAAAAAGATAAAGGAAAATTCAAATAAATAGCGTGGCACCTGTCCAATCGTGCGGCTTTTGATGAGAATAGAAGAATATTTTCGCGCATTTTGCTTAACGAAATTAAAAAACAAACTCTCTTTGCCTAAAATTCTTATTTCTTTAAGCCCATCCATCGCTTCATTCACACTACGCAAAGTATCACGCCCCGCTTCATTCGCCTCCACACCATATGCTTTAAGTTTGCTTTTGAATAATGCATCATAGCTACCAATAATGATAAGCAATAATAGAAGAAGAGATAAAAGAACAAAAATATTCTGGTAAGCCAAAAAGACAAATAATATAATTGCCACTAAAATATCTGATAGCATTTTAAGTAATCGAGTTAAAACATTAGCCGCATAATCGCCAGTTAAGCCCTGTATGCGATAAACATAATCGGCACTATTGCGGTTAATAGATTTATGATAGGGCATAAATTGATAAATTTTCATCAATTCAAATTTCAGATACATTTTTTGCTCTTCTGAAAAACGGATAATGAGATAATTGACAAAAACGCCAGCAAGCATTTTGATAAAAAAGGCAACCAAAATAATAAAACTAAACCATTTTAGAATGCTTAAATTGTCCAATTGAATATTAAGAAAACTATTTATCTGTGACGTAATTTTTACTTGTATATCTGTATCAAGCATCATCGCAACATAGGGGCCAATCAAACCAACGCCTAATAAATCAATCAAAGAGGCGATGAAAAAGAGAAATATAATAAAAGGTAATTTTTTTGCATTATCACCAAGCAAGGCAATAATTTTATAGATAAAATTAAAATTTATGGCTATGAATTGCGCCAAATGAGTTGTGCGTTTAAGCATTGTCATAAACCTCCAAATCGCCAACTTCACAATCAAAAGCCTTAAACCATTCCACAAAATGTGCAATGCCTTCTTCTATGGAT
>JAPPQG010000195.1:9427-10632 GCA_028816945.1 Alphaproteobacteria bacterium | reverse complement strand
CAATAACAGATTCGGGCGCCGACTCGTTCTGGGTCACATCAGTTTGAGTAGATAAAAGACGAGCAGACGGCAAGCGCAAGGATATAATGCTTGCTAAACATAATAAAGCAGGCACAAATGCCAATATGAGTTCAAGCGACTCACGGGTTGCAATACTCGCAAAAAAAGGCGCAAAATAGTTTGCTAGCCAACCTATGGTAACAATCACAAGCACCATATCCACACAAACCATAACAGTGCGCCAATAGCGGCGTTCAACCCATGGCACAAAGCGCGCCGCACGGTGCGCAAGCAGAATTAGCAAAACCAATAAAATAATAATTATCCCCAAATTCACAATTCCCTCCCCCTGCCATGCTTGATCTTCTACAACCGACCAACGCAAAAAGAATAAAAAGATAAAGCCAAATGTGATTATCGGGATGAGAAAAAGCTGTTTGCGCTGGCGTTTGACAGCAATGAGAACAGATAGAAAGCCAAAAATGGCTAATGTCGCATAAATGACTCGTTGGAATTGCTTTGTGCGCGCTTCGATTTGCGCCTTATAGGTTGGATTCCAAAGCCAAAAGCCTGTTTGGGGCATAATCTGCCCTTGTAAAATAAATCGCTGGACGGAGCCGGGGGTGAGGTGAATATTAATTCTGTTCGGCTGATTGGGCGCACTTGTTGTCTCGCTATCATCTGAGGCAATGAGACGCAAAATGGGCGGGCTGTAAGGTTGGTTGAAAAAAAGCGGGCTTAAAAAAATATGATGAAATGGGTCGGGTTGGGATAAAATAAGTTCAAAAGAAACGGCTGTTTTGCTTGTATTTTGGATTGCAAATTCTAGCATATCAGGCGCAACGCGGCGCATATGGCGCGTAAGTTCAACAACCCGCACACTATTTGAGACAACCACCCCATCAACAGCACGCGCCTGTGTGGCGGGAAAAAGGGCAAACAAAATTATCAGCACACTAACAAATAAAGCTGAAAATTGAACGGTTAAAAATTTAAATGCCTGCGTAAAATCCATAGCCTATCATGCCTTAAACCTATTGCCCTGCCTAGCCCTAAATCTGTCATGAATCCGCCCTAAATCTGTCCCGAGTCCGTTCTAAATCTGCCTTGAGTCCGCCCTAATATAAGCAAGCTTAAATATGGCTGTTAATATAATCCGCAACCCGCGCAATATTATTCGGCATATCAATAGCACGTTCAGGCTT
>JAPPQG010000195.1:8049-9205 GCA_028816945.1 Alphaproteobacteria bacterium | reverse complement strand
CGCCATATGCGCTTCATCAATACGCAAAGCAACAAAATCTTCGCGGATAAAGGAAAGCGCGTCAGCTGGCAAGGTAAATTGTCCCTTTTTGGCTAATTCTGCCATAAGGTCGCGCACACAATCAGCATCGCGCCCGCACGCCTCAAATATAAGCCTCTCAAAATTGCTCGAGCGTTGAATATCCATGCTTGGGCTAGAAGTTGCTACCACATCGCCAAGCGCATAAATCCCCGTTTGCAAAGTGCGGGTAAGAATATCATTTTCATTTGTCGCTATCATAAGCCGTTTTATGGGTAAGCCCATTTGTTTGGCAGCAAAGCCCGCAAAAATGTCGCCAAAATTGCCTGTCGGGACGCAAAAGGCAAGCTTTTGTTCTTTGCCGAATGTCGTGCCAAGTTCAGCCGCAAGGGCCGCGGCGGCTGTAAAATAATAAACCATTTGCGCCATAATGCGCGCCCAGTTAATGGAATTAACACCTGTTAGATTGGCCTTTGCGCGCAAGTCTTTGTCATTAAACAGGGCTTTAACCAAAGATTGACAATCGTCAAAAGTGCCGTCAATGGCAATGACATGTATATTTTCCTCTTGCGGTGTCGTCATTTGCTTGCGCTGTATATCCGAGACACGGTCTTTTGGATAGAGAATAAAAACATTTATCATATCGCGGCCACGCAATGCCTCAATGGCCGCGCCGCCTGTATCGCCCGAAGTCGCGCCGATAATAGAAATGGGCTGGCCGCGCCGCGCTAATATATGGGACATAAATTGTGCCAATAATTGCATGGCAATATCCTTAAAAGCATATGTTGGCCCGTGAAATAATTCCAAGAGATAATGCGGATAGCCTGCTTTATCTGTGCCAAGTGAGACAAGCGGTGCAATTTGCGAATTATCAAATGCCGCATAGGCTTTGTCGATAAGTGCTTGCAAGTCTGCCTCTTGTGGCGTGTCGGCAAGAAATAAGCGCAACACTCGATAGGCAATATCTGCATAGGATTTATCTTGGCAATCGGCTATGAAATCAGGCGGTATGTGCGGCCAAGTGGCAGGCATATAGAGGCCACCATCACTTGCTAGGCCAACAAGTAATGTTTCCTCAAAATTAAGAATGGGCGCTTGCCCTCTTGTGCTTACATATTTCATTCAAACCGCCTTA
>JAPPQG010000195.1:0-7930 GCA_028816945.1 Alphaproteobacteria bacterium | reverse complement strand
TGTAAATGCCACAGCGCAAAGATAATCACAAGCACAAGTGCTAATCCATACCAAGTCAGCGCATAGCCTAAATGCCGATTCGGCAAGTCAATATGAGTCTGCCCGCCCAACGGCCAAGCATAAAATGCGGGCGCGGGCATATTATCTACATCAACAAAAAAGGGCGCCGCTTGCAAGCCGATATTTTTTGCCATGCCTGCTACATCGCGCACAAACCAAAAATTATGCTCTGGTTCATCGGGCGGGTTAAACCATTTGCGTTGCCCCGACCAATGGAGCAGACCTGAAAGCTGCACCTGCCCTTTGACTTGCCCGCTTAAACGGGTTTTCGGGTCGCGCTTTGCTTGTGGCACAAAGCCGCGATTGACTAACACGCTCGCCCCGTCTGTGAGCTGAAAAGGGGTTATCACATGCACACCAACCGCACCCTGTTTGCTCCGCGCATACCAATATTGCTCTTTACTATGGTCGAATCTGCCTGTGAGCTGCACGCGGCGATATTCATATAGGGCTTGTTCTAATGAAGGCCATTGTGTGGCAGGTGGCAAAGGCATAATGGGCGCGGCAAGCCGTGCTTCAATGCGTTCAATCAGTTCGGTTTTCCACGCAAGCCGTGCCATTTGCCAATTACCCAATAGGATAAGGCCAAGCAAAACAGGCAACATAAAAAGCACAGCAAAAAATGTAGCTCGGCGCATGGAAAGTGAGCGCATGGGAAATGGATGCCTGAAAAATGGACGCATAGAAAATAGGCGCATAGGCAGGTAGCGCATATATGAGTTAATGCGCAGCCTGTGTGCCTGCACCTGCAACATAAATAATGGCAAACAAAAACAGCCAAACAACATCAACAAAATGCCAATACCAAGCCGCCGCTTCAAAGCCAAAATGTTGTTGTGGGGTAAAATCGCCTTTCATAGAACGAAACAGGCAAACGGTTAGGAAAATTGTGCCAATTATCACATGCGCGCCGTGAAAGCCCGTTGCCATATAAAAGGTTGAGCCGTAAATATGCCCCGCAAAGCCAAAGCCTGCATGCATATATTCATAGGCTTGGAAGGCGGAAAATAACACGCCTAATATAATCGTCAATAGTAAGCCTTGTTTTAGCCCTTTGCGGTCGCCATGCAAGAGGGCGTGGTGCGCCCAAGTTACCGTTGTGCCAGAGGTTAGCAAAATAAGCGTATTGATAAGAGGCAAGCCCCAAGGGTCAAAAGTCGCAATATCTTGTGGCGGCCATTCGCCCCCTGTTACTGCCATACGCATTTCCTGTAAAGGATGGTCGACAGCCAAACTTGCATCAAAATAAGCCCAGAACCAAGCAACAAAAAACATAATTTCTGAGAGAATAAATAACATCATGCCATAGCGATGGTGTAATTGGACGACCGGCGTATGGTCGCCACCATTGGCTTCGCGTATCACATCACGCCACCAAACAAGCATGGTATAAAGCGCGCCCGCCGCGCCAATCAATAACAGCCAAATTATCTCATAATGCATATACACAACCCCGCCCAATGCCATGATAAAGGCACTGACAGCGCCAATAATCGGCCATGGGCTAGGATTTACGAGATGATAATCGTGATGGTGTGAGTGTGCATGTGTGTCGGCCATAATTATCCCCTTGGTTGTTTGTTCTCTATATTGATATTTGCCGCCTGTTTAGAGCGGAAAAATGTATAAGATAGGGTGATGGTATTTATATCATCCATTTCAGAATCAGTGGCAATAGATGGGTCAATGAAAAATGTCACGGGCATATCGGCACTTTGCCCCGGCAAAAGTGTCTGTTCGACAAAGCAAAAGCAATCAATTTTAGAAAAATAAGAGCCTGCCTTTTGCGGCGTCACATTAAAACTTGCTGTGCCAATGATTACCTCATCAGTTGGATTATGGGCGCGGTAAAAGGCAAGCGCCGTCTCTCCCGGCCGCAAATTGATAGGCTGAGCGGGGGCTGTAAAATCCCATGCCATAGAGCGGTGCAGGCCTGCATCAAACCTTATTTCTATAACCCGTTCAACAACGACATTAGGAGCCGTTTCAGCACGGCTAGTTGTGCCACCATAGCCTGTCACACGGCAAAAAATTTCATAAAGCGGCACAGCAGCCCAAACCAGCACACCCATAAAACCAATAGTAGCAAGACATAGAGATAATGTCATATATATGTTGCGCCTTTTGTATGTCATTGCGTGTTTCATTGTATGTGTTGTTGCGTGTGTCATCATATCTGTCTTTGCGTGTGTCATTGGCATGTCATCTCAATATCTTACGAATATATCATCCTATTAGCATATCACCTTATTAGCATATCATCCTACGAGCTTATCTAACGGCAATAGACCGAATAGCAAAAATAGATAGATAATGGAATAGGCGAATAAAAAGCCCGCCGCCCGTTTGCCTTTTATCGGGTCAGCCATAAAAAGCCATAAAGCAAGGGTGACAAAAATAATGTTGAGTAGCCCCGCGCCTAGCCCATAAAATAAGCCCGCATAGCCCAATGCGCATGGCAAAAAGGCAAAGCCCACAAGAATAAGGGCATAGATAAGAATTTGCGTGCGGGTGGCGCGCTCACCTGCAATAACAGGAAGCATGGGGATATTCGCGGCCGCATATTCTTTATGTTTCAAAAGGGCTAACGCCCAGAAATGCGGCGGTGTCCAGAAAAAAATAATCGCAAATAAAATGAGCGGATAAATGCCAATACTGCCTGTCGCCGCGACCCAACCAATAACTGGCGGAAAAGCCCCCGCCGCGCCGCCAATAACAATATTTTGCGGCGTAAGCCGTTTCAGCCATATTGTATAGACGACGGCATAAAAGAAAATGGTAAAAGCCAAAAGACCTGCGGCGAGCCAATTTATAAATAGACCAAGCGATAAAATGGCCGCAAAGGAAAGCACGAGGCCGAAGACTAGCACATGCGCGCGCGGCAAGCGGCCGGCGGGAATCGGGCGGGTTTTTGTGCGCGTCATTAAAGCGTCAATATCCGCCTCATACCACATATTCAAAGCCCCCGATGCCCCCGCCCCAATGGCAATCAGGCAGACAGCTAGAAAAGCCATAACAGGGTCCATAGAGACAGGCGCAATAACCAAGCCAATCAAAGCGGTAAAGACAACAAGCGACATCACGCGCGGCTTTAACAGGGTGAAATAATCCGCTATCACGCTTAATTGAAAAGCGGTTCGTTGCGGATAAGCAGATTTAGTGCGCGCCTGTGGCAGATTTAGTGCGCGCCTGTGGCGGGGTTTGATAGGTTTTAGGACGATTTTGCGAAGGCGGTATCATAATTGTATATTTTTCTATCTATCTATTTGTCTATTGGGCTATCTATCTAGTTTCCTATTTGGCTATTGGGCTATCTATCTAGTTTCCTATTTGGCTATTGGGCTATCTATCTATTACCTATTTGGCTATTCATCTATCTGGCAGGCTTTACCTATTCATCTATTTGACGATTTATCTCTATTGGACTGGCACTTATTTAATCTGTGGCAATTTATCAAATTGGTGGAAAGGTGGCGGGGAAGGTAGAGTCCATTCTAGGCTTGTTGCGCCCTCGCCCCACACATTATCGGCCGCTTTCTCCCCACGCGCAAAGGCATGCAAAATGCCAAATAGGAAAATAAGCACACCGACGCCGGAAATATAGCCACCTATGGAGGAGACAAAATTCCAACCTGCAAAAGCGTCAGGGTAATCCGCATAACGGCGTGGCATGCCTGCAAGACCTACAAAATGTTGCGGGAAAAAGAGCAGATTGACACCGATAAAGGTCACCCAAAAATGTAATTTGCCAATAAATTCGGAATAATTAACGCCTGATATTTTCGCAAACCAATAATACCAGCCGGCAAAAATCCCAAACACAGCACCAAGCGATAAGACATAATGGAAATGGGCGACAATAAAATATGTATCGTGATAGGCTTGGTCGACCCCTGCACTTGCCATCATAACGCCTGTCACGCCGCCTACTGTGAATAGGAAAATAAAGCCCAACGCCCAAAGCATAGGCGTTTTGAATGTAATTGAGCCACCCCACATGGTGGCAATCCATGAGAAAATTTTAATCCCTGTCGGCACGGCAATAACCATTGTTGCGGCTGAGAAATAGGCTTGTGTATTGGGCGAAAAGCCAACGGTAAACATATGGTGCGCCCACACAATAGAGCCAACACCGCCGATTGTGACCATAGCATAAGCCATGCCTAGATAGCCGAAAACGGGCTTTTTAGAAAAAGTCGCCACCACCTGACTAACAATGCCAAAAGCAGGCAGAATGAGAATATAGACTTCGGGGTGGCCGAAAAACCAAAATAAATGTTGATATAAAATCGGATCGCCAGCACCTGCGGGATCAAAGAAACTTGTGCCAAAATTGCGGTCGGTTAAGAGCATGGTTATTGCCCCCGCAAGCACAGGCAAAGTAATTACCAATAAAAAGGCTGTAACAAGCACAGACCAAACGAAAAGCGGCATTTTATGCATGCTCATGCCCGGCGCGCGCATATTAAAAATTGTTGTAATAAAATTGATAGCCCCCAAAATGGACGATATGCCTGCAATATGGAGGGCAAAAATGGCTAAATCCATAGCCGGGCCGGGCTGTCCTGTGGTCGAGAGAGGCGGATAGACTGTCCAGCCTGCGCCAACGCCTGTACTGCCCGGCGCACCTTCAACAAAAAGGGAAAGCACCAATAGGCTAATCGAAAAGGGCAAGAGCCAAAATGAAATATTATTCATGCGCGGGAAAGCCATATCGGGCGCGCCAATCATTAATGGCACAAACCAATTACCAAAGCCGCCAATCAGGGCGGGCATAATCATAAAAAACACCATAATGAGGCCATGCGCTGTGACCAGCACATTATAAAATTCATAATCGCCACCCAAAATGCCATCCCCCGGCGCTTGCAATTCCATGCGCATAAGTATGGATATGCTCCCGCCCACAAGCCCGCCAATAATGGCGAAAATCAAATACATTGTGCCAATATCTTTATGGTTTGTGGAATATACATAACGCCGCCAACCTTTTGGGCGGTCTGTATGGTCGCCTGCTTGTTCTTTAATCATGCCGTCTGCTGTGGTGCCATTGGCCATAATTCTAAACTCCTTTTTTGTCTGCGTCTAAATGATGAGCCGATTTTTCTGTGTCTGAATGATGGGCTGATTTTTCTTCGTCTGAATCGTCTAAATGATGGGCTAAAAATTCCTCTTTGGCCTGCTCGACCCAAATAGCAAATTCCTCTTTTGTGACGACTTTAACCATAATCGGCATAAAAGCGTGGCGCGTGCCGCATAATTCAGAACATTGGCCGTAATATGTACCGGTTTTTTCAGCCCGAAACCAAGTCTCATTCAAACGGCCCGGCACCGCATCCATTTTAATGCCGAAAGCAGGCATCGCCCAATTATGAATCACATCAGCGGCCGTCACAATCACCCGCACATTTGTATTCACTGGCACAACAACCGCATTATCCGTAGTTAAAAGGCGGGGTTGGCCTTCGGCTAATTCATCATCAAACAGCATAAGCGCATCAAATGCGATATTGTCATGGTCGGGATATTCATATCCCCAATACCATTGATAGCCTGTTGCTTTAATTGTCATATCTATTGGCGGTAATGTTTTCTGCGCATAGAGCAAAGAAAAAGACGGCACAGAAACAACAATTAAAATCAGCACAGGGATAAGCGTCCAAATAATTTCTAGTGGCGTATTATGGCTTGTTTTAGACGGCACAGGATTGGCTTTGGCATTAAATTTAATCATCACATAAGCCAATAAGAGCAAAACAAAAAAGGAAATGGCAAATGCTAAATAAAGCAAAAAAGCATGCAGGCTTGCTGTTTGTTCCATAAGCGGTGTGGCGGCAGGCTGTAAGTCAAGTTGCCATGGCACGGGTTGGGCGGCATGGGCAGAGCCAAACATGACCGCATGAATGGGGGCAAGCAGGGCCGCCCCTGTAAGTATAAATGTAAGCGCACCAGCTCTCATAAAAGAAAGCGGGCGATATTTGCAATATAAAGTGTGACACAGTAAGCGCAGTGTGTGCGTTATTTTATTCATTTTAAGTCCCATTCCTAAATCCCATTTCAATCCCATTCGTCCCTAAATCCCACTCGTCAAAATCCCTCAAACAATTACGAATATAATCGTTATTTACCGATACTCATATAATTATTTACTGATTCTCATATAATTACAAGCTGAAAATCATAATGATAATATGATATAGAGCAAATATATGCTATATTAGTGGCATATGAAACCCTAAACCAAACGGATAATCAGCAAAATAAGCAGTATATGAACCAGCTAAATGAGTAAGCAAATGAGCGATAACGCAACCGATAAACGCATGCATAAACTAGCCGATAAAGCCCCCGCAGGCAATCCCAATCCTGCCGCACCTGTCGCACAGGCCGCACAGGCCGCGCCTGTCGCACAGGTCGCACCTGCCGCACAGGTCGCACCGCAGGCTGTGCCTGTCGCACAGGCTGTGCTTTTTGCCAATCGGCAGATTGATGAAGCGGCGGCCATAGAGATGACGCAAAGCGCATTACAGACGGCAGATGATGGCGAATTATTTTTAGAATATACATTATCAGAGCATTTTGCCTTTGATGATAATCGCCTAAAAGCGGCAAGTTTTGATACATCGCAAGGTTTTGGCTTGCGGGCAGTTGCCGATGAAGCGATTGGCTTTGCGCATTCTACCGATATATCCAAAACTGCCCTCAAACGCGCCACAAAAGCCCTTTCCCCTATTCTAGCCGGCCATAGCGGCCAATGGGCAGACGCCCCGCAAGCGGCACACGCGCAGCTTTATATGGATAAAAATCCCCTTGATGGCGAAAATTTCATCGATAAAGTCAAATTGTTAGAAGACATAAATAATTATGCCCGCGCCCGTGATAATCGTGTGCGGCAAGTCTCTGTCTCGCTTGCTGGTGAGTGGCAAGTTGTTGGCATTATCCGCCCCGATATGACGCCCTTATATGATATACGCCCGCTTGTGCGGCTTGATATTTCCATTGTTGCGGGCGAAGATGAACGCCAAGAAGTCGGCCATTGTGGGCGTGGCGGGCGCGACGGCTACCGCCAATGGCTAGCGGCAGAAAATTGGCAGGCACAAGTAGATGAAGCTTTGCGCTGTGCTTTGGTTAATTTAGAAAGCATACCCGCGCCGGCGGGGGAAATGGATGTTGTGCTAGGGCCGGGGTGGCCGGGGATTTTGCTCCATGAGGCTGTCGGGCATGGGCTAGAAGGCGATTTCAACCGCAAGCAGACTTCTGCTTTTTCTGGTCGTATTGGCGAAAGGGTCGCTTCCCCCGGTGTCACAGTGATTGATGATGGCACAATAAGCGGGCGGCGTGGCTCTTTGACGATTGATGATGAAGGCACAAAGACTGAACGCACTATATTGATAGAGGACGGTATTTTGAAAGCCTATATGCAAGACCGTATGAATGCGCGCCTTATGGGGCAAGCCCCCACAGGCAATGGGCGCAGGGAAAGTTTTGCCTGTCGTCCCATGCCCCGCATGACCAATACATTTATGTTAAGCGGGGACACACAGGCAGATGAGATAATTGCAAGTGTCAAAAATGGCATTTATGCCACTTCTTTTGGCGGCGGGCAGGTGGATATTACATCGGGCAAATTTGTCTTTTCCTGCACCGAAGCCTATGAAATTAAAGACGGCAAATTAGGCGCACCGCTTAAAGGGGCAACCCTTATCGGCACGGGGCCTGAATCCATGCAACGCATTTCCATGATTGGCAATGATATGCAATTAGATGAAGGCATAGGCACATGTGGAAAAGAAGGCCAAAGCGTGCCTGTCGGGGTCGGCCAACCAAGTTTGCGCCTAGACGGATTAACTGTCGGCGGCACGGCTTAATA
>JAPPQG010000171.1:9258-10681 GCA_028816945.1 Alphaproteobacteria bacterium | reverse complement strand
CTTGCGGCCAAATATCACACCCTATTGATTGATGATATTCCCCATTTTGATGAAGTCAGGCGCAATCAGGCTTTGCGTTTTGTGCATTTAATTGACACGCTTTACGAACATAGGGTGAAACTTATCGCCTCAGCCAATGTCCCCGCAACCGCCCTTTTTGGCGACAATGTGCTTGTGCAAGAGCAGGCGCGCACGCTGTCACGGCTTGCTGAAATGCAATCACAAGATTATCTAGCCGCCGCGCATGGCATGGTAAGCAGGGAGGATATAGACAGGGAGGGGTCTAGACAGGGCGAGGCTGAATAAAACATAAAGGGCGCGGCTGGGCTTGCATTTTCTATCTAATTGCGTTAATCCTAACAACAGTATTTGGGTTCTCATTTTGAATAGATTTACAATGATAGGGGACATGTATGGCAAGGAAAAAAATTGCCCTTATTGGTGGCGGCCAAATTGGCGGCACTTTGGCGCATTTAGCAGGGTTAAAAGAATTAGGTGATATTGTCCTTTTTGATATTGCCGATGGGCTACCACAAGGCAAAGCTTTGGATTTGGCACAAAGTTCGCCGATTAGCCAATTTGATGTTGGCTTGCGCGGCACAAAATCCTATACAGGCATTAAGGGGGCAGATGTCGTAATTGTCACAGCCGGCGTGCCACGCAAGCCCGGCATGAGCCGTGATGATTTATTGGAAATAAATCTCAAAGTGATTCGCCAAGTCGGGGAAGGCATTAAAAAATATGCGCCCAAAGCTTTTGTTATTTGTATCACCAATCCGCTAGATGCGATGGTCTGGGCTTTGCAAAAAGCGTGCGGCTTGCCTAAAAATAAAGTTGTTGGCATGGCAGGCATTTTAGACTCGGCACGGTTTCGTTATTTTCTAGCCGCCGAATTAAATGTCTCCGTGCGCGATGTGACAGCCTTTGTGCTAGGCGGGCATGGCGATACAATGGTGCCGTCTGTGCGCTATTCAACTGTGGCGGGCATTCCTTTGCCTGATTTGGTAAAAATGAAATGGATAACACAAGCCCGCCTCGATGAAATTGTCCAGCGCACACGCGATGGGGGGGCGGAAATTGTTGGCCTACTCAAAACAGGCTCAGCTTTTTATACGCCAGCAAGTGCGGCGATTGAAATGGCAGAGAGTTATTTGCGCGACCAAAAGCGGGTTTTGCCCTGTGCCGCTTATCTCAATGGCGAATATGGGCAAAAAGGCTTGTATGTTGGCGTGCCAATTATTATTGGCGCAAAAGGGGTGGAGCGCATTGTTGAAATTAAACTAGATGCCAAAGAGCGGGCGGCTTTTAATCGGTCGGTGAAAGCCGTCAAAGCGCTCATTACAGATTGCAAAAAGATTGATCCAAGTTTTAAGTAATACTTATTATGCCAAAATCGTAAAAAATGCTAAAAATAGTCTTGACG
>JAPPQG010000171.1:0-9112 GCA_028816945.1 Alphaproteobacteria bacterium | reverse complement strand
CATGAATATCAGGCAAAACAGATTTTGCGGGCTTTTGATATGCCTGTGCCGCGTGGCGGGGTCGCTTTTTCGGCGGGTGAAGCGGTGGCAGTTGCCAAAAGGCTTGGTGGCTCTTTATGGGTCGTCAAAGCGCAAATTCATGCTGGCGGGCGCGGCAAAGCAGGCGGCGTGCAATTAGCGCGCTCCTTAGAAGAGGTGCAGGCTTTGGCGTCTCAAATGCTCGGCCAACATTTAGTCACACACCAGACCGGCCCGCAAGGGCGTGAAGTCAGCCGTCTTTATATTGAAGAGGGTATGGATATTGCGCGCGAATTTTATCTCTCAGCTGTGGTCGACCGTGCCTCATCTGCAATCGCCTTTATTGCCTCGACCGAAGGTGGTGTCGATATTGAAGAAGTGGCGGCCAAACAACCACAGAAAATTACCACCCTACCGATTGATGCGGCGATTGGCGCGTGTGCCTATCATGGTCGCCATATTGCTTATGCGCTTGGCCTGAAAGGCGCGCAAGTACAGCAAACCGTCGCTTTGATAGAAAAACTCTATCAAGCCTTTGTGGCAAAAGATATGAGTCTTTTGGAAATTAACCCGCTTATTGTCACGAAAGCAGGGGAGTTAATTTGTTTAGATGCCAAAATGACTTTTGACAGCAATGCCCTCTATCGCCACCCTGAAATTGTCGAGTTGCGCGATTTAGGCGAAGAAGATCCCGCTGAAATTGAAGCCTCTAAACATGACTTAAATTATATTAAATTGGACGGCACAATTGGCTGTATGGTTAATGGGGCGGGCTTGGCTATGGCGACTATGGATATTATCAAACTTTACGGGGCTGAACCGGCTAATTTTTTAGATGTTGGCGGCGGGGCGGATAAGGAAAAAGTTGCCGAAGCGTTCAAAATTATTTTGTCTGACAAAAATGTACAGGGCATTTTGATAAATATATTTGGCGGCATTATGCATTGCGATATTATTGCCGAAGGTGTGGTGGCGGCAGCAAAAGAATTAAGTTTGCGCGTCCCGCTTGTCGTGCGCTTGGAGGGGACAAATGTAGATGAGGGGAAAAAATTAATGGCTGAGTCCAACCTAGCCATTATCCCAGCTGATAATTTGGCTGATGCGGCTGAAAAAATCACCTCTGCTGTGCGGGAAACTGTGTAATGGCTGTGCTTGTTGATAAAAATACAAAACTTATCTGTCAAGGCTTTACGGGCAGTCAAGGCACATTTCATTGCAAGCAGGCGATTGCTTATGGCACGCAACTCGTTGGCGGTGTCACACCTGGGCGCGGCGGCGAAACCCATTTAGGCTTGCCTGTATTTGATACTGTGTATGAGGCCATAGCTCAAACGGGAGCGACCGCATCGGTTATTTATGTGCCGCCCGCTTTTGCGGCTGATGCAATTTTAGAGGCCATAGCAGCTGAGATAGAACTTGTTGTGTGTATTACCGAAGGCATTCCCGTGCTTGATATGATAAAGGTTAAACGGTTTTTGCGTGGCTCGAAAACCCGCTTGATTGGGCCAAATTGCCCGGGCATTATTACGCCTGATGAATGCAAAATTGGCATTATGCCGGGCCATATTCATAAAAAGGGCAATGTTGGTATTGTCTCTCGTTCAGGCACATTGACTTATGAGGCGGTCGCGCAAACAAGTGCCGTTGGCTTGGGGCAATCTAGCTGTATTGGGATTGGCGGTGACCCTGTCAATGGCACGAATTTTATTGATTGTTTGGAATTATTTCTTGGCGATAAAGAGACCGAATCAATTATTATGATTGGCGAAATTGGCGGCACGGCCGAAGAAGAAGCGGCTAGTTTTTTGCGGGAAGCAAAAAGCAAAAAGCCTGTTATTGGTTTTATTGCAGGCCTCACCGCCCCACCCGGCCGCCGTATGGGGCATGCGGGCGCGATTATTGCTGGTGGCAAAGGCGGTGCAGAGGATAAAATAGAAGCCATGCAATCAGCAGGCATTATTGTCTCGCCTTCGCCCGCCGCTTTGGGAACAACAATTATGAATGTGTTAAAAAAACCATAAACAATATGATAAACTTAAATTATGATAGAGCATGGACATAGGCGCATGGGGCAAAAAGCAGAATCGGTAGAAGCAAATAGCAATCTCGTAACCGGGCCGGCGCGTTATGATACGGCATTTTTAGACGGTGCCAATGCGCTTTATATTGAAAATCAATATGCCCGCTATCGCGATAATCCTGCTAGTGTTGATGCGACATGGCAGCAATTTTTTGACCGTTTGAATGATGAAACCAATATTGTGCGTGCCAGTTGGGCGCGCGCATGGCCGCATAATGGGGCGAACAATGACGAATTAACAGCCGCCTTTGATACAAATTGGCAATCTGTGGGTGTTGGATTGGCAAGCAAAATCGACCAACACCGCCAAGAAAAAACACCTAGCCAAACAGCTGCCACAAGCCCTGCTGATAGACAGGCTGATATACACAGCGCAACATTGGATTCTGTGCGCGCTGTGATGATGATACGCGCTTATCGTGTGCGCGGCCATTTGCAAGCCGACCTTGACCCGCTTAAAATCGAGCCGCCCAAATCGCACCCTGAATTAGACCCGCAAAATTATGGTTTTTCAGCAGCCGATATGGAACGCCCTATTTTTATTGATAATATGTTGGGGTTAAAAACAGCGACTATTACGCAAATGCTGGAAATTCTCCGCCGCACCTATTGTGGCACATTTGCGATTGAATTTATGCATATTGCCGACCCCAAAGAAAAAGCATGGTTGCAGGCGCGTATGGAAGGGCCGGATAAAGCGATTACTTTTACCGATGAGGGTAAGCGGGCGATTTTCCAAAAATTATTAGCAAGTGAGGGATTGGAAAAATTCCTTGATGTTAAATATACAGGCACAAAACGGTTCGGGCTAGACGGGGGCGAATCTATGGTGCCTGCTTTAGAGCAAATTATTAAACGCGGCGGCAGTCTAGGGGTGAAAGAAATTGTTATCGGCATGCCCCACCGCGGGCGGCTTAATGTGCTAACCAATGTAATGAGTAAGCCTTTTCATGCGCTGTTTCACGAATTCAAAGGCGGCTCAGCCAATCCCGCCGATGTGGAAGGGTCGGGGGATGTTAAATATCATCTTGGCACTTCATCTGACCGAGAATTTGACGGCAATAAAGTCCATTTATCCTTAACGCCTAACCCGTCTCATTTAGAAGCTGTCAATCCCGTTGTGCTTGGCAAAGCCCGCGCCAAGCAAGACCATTATTTAGGTGAAGATGGGTTGGCGGACAGGTCATCTGTTATCCCGCTTATTTTGCACGGCGATGCGGCTTTTGCGGGGCAGGGCATTGTTGCCGAATGTTTAGGCCTGTCAGGCTTAAAAGGACATAAGGCCGGCGGCTCAATTCATTTTATTGTCAATAATCAAATTGGCTTTACGACTAGCCCGCGCTTGGCGCGCTCCTCACCCTATCCGTCTGATCTTGCTAAAATGGTCGAAGCCCCCATTTTCCATGTCAATGGGGATGATCCAGAGGCGGTTGTCCATGCAGCAAAAATTGCCACTGAATTTCGCCAAGAATTTTTGAAGCCCGTTGTCATTGATATGTTTTGCTATCGCCGTTTCGGCCATAATGAGGGCGATGAGCCAGCCTTTACGCAACCTTATATGTATGCGCAAATTAAAAAACATCCCTCTGTGGTCACAATTTATGGCGACCGTCTCGTCAAACAAGGCGTTATGTCACAAGATGAGATTGACCATGCCGCCCAAGATTACCGCAGTTTTTTAGATAAGGAATTTGAAATTGCCAATGATTATAAGCCCAATAAGGCGGATTGGTTGGATGGGCGTTGGGCGGGTTTAGAGCGCAAAAATATGGATGAATTGGGTGGTGATAAAACAGGCGTAGCACTTGCGCGCTTGCGTGAGATAGGCGAAAAACTCACCACTGTACCGCCCGATTTTACGCTCCACCGCGCCCTTATCCGCCAAAATAAAGCCAAACAGCAAATGTTTGCTAGCGGCGAAAACATTGATTGGGCGACCGCGGAAGCCCTTGCATGGGGCAGTTTATTGCGGGAAGGCATACCTGTGCGCCTGTCAGGGCAAGATAGTGAGCGCGGCACATTCTCACAACGCCATTGTGTTTGGACAGACCAAAAAACGGAACAACGTTATAAACCGCTTAATCATTTAACCGCTGATAAAGATGCAAAAACAAGCCCTGCCCGCTTTGAAGTTATCAATTCCATGCTCTCTGAGGCCGCCGTGCTTGGTTTTGAATATGGCTATTCGCTTGCTGAACCCAATACATTAGTGCTTTGGGAAGCCCAATTTGGCGATTTTGCCAATGGGGCGCAAGTTATTATCGATCAATTTATATCTTCGGCCGAAGCCAAATGGTTGCGCATGTCAGGCCTTGTTATGCTCTTGCCGCATGGCTATGAAGGCCAAGGCCCAGAACATAGTTCGGCACGGTTGGAACGTTATTTACAATTATGCGCTGAGGATAATATGCAAGTGGCGAATGTCACCACGCCAGCCAATTATTTTCATATTTTGCGCCGTCAAATACACCGCAAATTCCGCAAACCCCTTATTTTAATGACGCCAAAATCACTCTTGCGCCATAAAAAGGCTGTTTCTGCATTGGCCGAAATGGCAGAAGAGTCAGGCTTTCATCGCATTTTATGGGATGATTGGGACGCACGGCTTGCCAATAGGCTCGTCGCCCCGAAAAAAATGCGCCGCGTGATTCTTTGCACGGGCAAAATATATTATGATTTGCTAGAAGCACGCGAAGCGGCCAAATTGGATAATGTTTATATTATGCGCGTCGAGCAATTATTTCCATTTCCCTATAATGCGTTGGAAAAAGAATTAAGCCCTTTCGCGCATGCTGAAATAATATGGTGTCAAGAAGAGCCAAAAAATATGGGCGCATGGTATTTTATAGAGGTTTTTATTGAAGAAGTGTTAGGCACGATAGAGGCAAAACATAAACGCCCCCTTTATGTCGGCCGCAAAGCTTCTGCCTCAACTGCAACCGGCTTAATGACGCGCCACCTCAAAGAGCGGGAAACTTTGCTTGCGGAAGCTTTGGGAACAGCCTAAAAGAATAATGTTTAGAATGATAGAATAAAGTAATGAGAATGAGGATAAATCATGAGTGCTGAAATTCGTGTTCCCGCTTTGGGCGAATCTATTACCGAAGCAACGGTCGCCCAATGGCATAAGCAAACGGGCGACTCTGTAAATGTCGATGAGCCGCTTTGTGAATTAGAGACTGATAAAGTTACTATCGATGTGCCGGCGCCTATGGGCGGTATTATGGGTGAGATTCTTGTCGAAGCAGGCGCCATTGTCGAAGTAGGTGCTTTGCTTGGCGCGATTATTGAAGCGGGGGATGAAACCCCTAAAACGACACCCGCCCCAAAAACAATAGAGCAAACAACAAAGCAAGAGGAAACAAATCAGGCAAGCGCACCAAGTCAAGCAGATGAAACAGGTCAGGCTGCTAGCGATATTCTTGCCCCCTCTGTCCGTAAATTGATTAGCGAACATGGCCTTGACCCGGCGCATATTGCTGGTACAGGCAAACAAGGCCGCTTGACAAAAACCGATATTATGAAAGCCATTGCCGATGTGCCACAGACACAGACGCCGTCTGCGCCACAAGCGACGGCTGCCTCTACGCAAGCAAGCAACAAGCAAGCAAGCGGCGGGCGAGAGGAGCGCGTGCGCATGACTCGTTTGCGGCAAACCATTGCTAAACGGCTTAAAGATTCGCAAAACACAGCCGCTATTTTGACGACTTTTAACGAGGTCGATATGAGTGCGTTAATGGCTGTGCGCAATGAATATAAGGCGCAATTTGAGACGCGTTATGGGGTGAAATTGGGCTTTATGAGTTTTTTTGTTAAAGCCTGTGTCATGGCATTGCAGGAAATTCCCACTGTGAATGCTGAAATTGATGGCGATGAATTAGTCTATCGCCATTATGTGAATATGGGTGTGGCGGTTGGCACGGATAAAGGGCTTGTTGTGCCTGTCTTAAAAAATGCGCAAGATATGGGATTTGCTGAGATTGAATGCGTGATTGCTGACTATGCTGAAAAAGCGCATAGCGGCGAACTCAAAATTGAGGATTTACAAGGTGGCACATTTACCATTTCCAATGGTGGCGTCTATGGCTCTCTTATGTCGACGCCCATTTTGAATACGCCCCAATCGGGCATTTTGGGCATGCATAAAATAACCGACCGCCCCGTTGTTATAAATGGGGAAATTACCATTCGCCCAATTATGTATTTGGCATTAAGTTATGACCATCGCATTGTCGATGGCCGTGAGGCGGTTATGTTTTTAATGCGTGTTAAAGAGGGGATAGAGACACCTGAAAGATTGCTACTCGATGTGTAACACAGAGAGCGGGGACGCATATAATGAATGCAAATAATGCAAACAAATAAATGAAAGGTAAATAAATGGCAGATGATTTTGATATTATTGTTATCGGCTCTGGGCCGGGCGGTTATGTTTGTGCGATACGGGCGGCACAATTAGGTTTGCGCGTGGCGTGTATTGATAAACGCGGCACACATGGTGGCACTTGTTTGAATGTTGGCTGCATTCCCTCCAAAGCCTTGCTCCATGCGTCTGAGACTTACAGCCAAGCGGCCCATGCCAATCATATGGGGATTCAATTTGGCACACCAAAAATAGATATGCCTGCCCTCATGAAATATAAGCAAAAAACCATTGACGGCAATGTGCAGGGAATTGATTTTCTATTTAAGAAAAACAAAATTGAAGCTATGCACGGGGCGGGCGAACTTATCGCGCCCGACCGCGTCAAAGTCGCCTTGCTAGACGGGGGGGAACGCATTTTGCAGACAAAATATATTGTCATTGCAACAGGCTCTGATATTGCGCCTTTGGCGGGGGTCGAGATTGACGAGCAACGCATTGTCTCCTCAACGGGGGCGTTGGATTTTGACTCTGTGCCGAAATCATTGCTGATTGTTGGCGGCGGGGTGATTGGGCTTGAACTTGGTTCAGTTTGGGCGCGGCTTGGCACAGAAGTCACTGTGGTTGAATTTTTAGACCATATTATAGCAGGCGCGGATGCTGACATTGCTAAACAATTCCAAACTGTGCTAACCAAACAGGGCTTGCGCTTTTTGCTTGGCCGCAAAGTCACCAATATAGAGACACTGAAAGCCAGCGCAAAAGTGACCATCGCCCCCGCTCAAAACCAAAATGAGGCAGGCCAAAATGAAGCAGGCCAAAAAGGCGCAAATGAGGCAGGCGAGACTTTGTCTGCTGAACGCGTTTTAGTTGCCATTGGGCGGCGGCCTTATACGGCAGGCTTGGGGCTAGAAAATGTTGGCGTGCAATTAGACGCACAAGGGCGGGTGGAAACCGATAAGCATTTCAAAACAAATATCGACAATATTTACGCGATAGGCGATGTGATTGCCGGGCCTATGTTGGCGCATAAGGCGGAAGATGAAGGCATAGCGGTGGCTGAAATTTTGGTCGGCCAAGCAGGCCATGTCAATTATGATGTGATTCCCAATGTCATTTACACAGCACCCGAAGTTGCATGGGTTGGCAAAACAGAAGCAGAGTTAAAATCCGCCAATATCGCCTATAAGGTCGGCACATTTCCCTTTATGGCGAATGGCCGCGCCAAAGTAAATGGCACAGTGGAAGGCTTTGTGAAAACCCTAGCCGATGCGAACACAGACCGCATTTTAGGCGTGCATATTTTGGGGCCAGAAGCGGGCAATATGATTGGCGAGGCGGCTGTGGCGATGGAATTTGGCGCAAGCGCAGACGACATAGCCCGCACCTGCCACGCCCACCCAACATTAAGCGAAGCCCTAAAAGAGTCGGCGCTAGCCGTCGCCGCCCGCGCCATTCATATGTAGTATATGGGCGGCTTTATGCAATAGATGAAGTGATGAGAGACAATGCCCCGCCCGCCTAATTGGATAATTGATGAATGGCTTTTAGCTTTGGATTTTTATCTAAAACATAAAGACAGGCTACCTTCTAAAAACAGCCAAGAGATAAAGGCATTGAGTGTGCGCTTGCGGGCTTTGCGTTCATCTTTTGCTGATTTGCCTGCCAATTTTCGCAACCCCGCAGGCGTTGCTATGCAAGTTTCTCAATTTGCCGCGCTCGACCCCACGCATAATTGGAAAGGCATGCGCGTCTCAAAAGGGGCGCGGCAAGTTTGGGAGGCGCATAAGGGCGATTTGGCGCAAGTTCCTAAAATTGTCAAAAAAATTGACAGTTTCACACAAGCCGATTTTTCTGTGCCGTCTGCTGAAAGCATAGGCGTCTGTGAGGCAGTAGAAGGGCAGATTTTAACTTATTGGCATGTGCGCCGCGAACGCTCGACCCGCTTAACCCGCCGCAAAAAAGAACAATTCCAAGATGAAAATAAAGGGCGTTTATTTTGTGAGATTTGCCGTTTTGACTATGCGCGCCGATATGGCGAACACGGTGAAGGCTTTATAGAAGCTCACCACACACGCCCCCTCTCACAACTGCCTAATGAGGGCGCAACAATTAAACTAGCAGATTTAATTTTGCTGTGCGCTAATTGCCACCGCATGATCCACCGCAAAACCCCATGGCTCACCCCCGATGAATTAAGGCAAATAATTAGGGTTTGATGGGGTAGGAATCTATGTTTAATAGCAAAAACAAAGATTGATTTTGTTAATTATTTTATTAAGGGAGCAAAAAGTTCAAGTTCTTGTCCCGGCTTGCATATCTTCATTTTCTCGTTATTTGGAGGTAATAATTTTTCATTGAAACTCAAAACGCGTTTATCATATGAATGCAACACATCGACCTTTGCGCGCTGTGCGGATGCTATATGTATTGCATCGGGGGGTTTTATTATCTTACCTTTCATCTTTTGTTTTACATACATCTGCAAGCGTTGGGCTTGAGAAGCTACTTCCATATCTACCGGAACAGTTTTACAATAATCTCTTGTGAGAAATTTAGACAAGGTTTCTATAGCACTTTCTATTATTTTTGATTCTTTGTAATAAACTTCAGCTAAGGTGAAAGCAGAGGTAGCTATTTCTATTTTTCCT
>JAPPQG010000066.1 GCA_028816945.1 Alphaproteobacteria bacterium | reverse complement strand
TTTAGCCCGCGATGTTTCCTCTTTTGTTGCGATTGCCAATTTTCTCATCTCTTGTGGATTAAGTGCGCCACAAATTTATGGCTATGATTTTGCGAATGGTTTTTTATTGTTGGAAGATTTCGGCACACAGACATTTACCAATCTTTTAGATACGCAAGATAAGGGCTTGCCGATTTATTATCGAGAAGCGATAGCCGCGCTCGCCCATTTACACAAATATAATGTGCCAGCTGATTTGCCTTTGCCGAATGGTGATAATTATCAATTACAGGATTTTGATATAGATGTTTTAATGGCTGAATTAGGCCAGTTTTTTGACTTTTATCTTGCAGGGCAGGGGGTTGCGATAAGCCAAGCGGCACGCGCAAATTGGCAGGCAATATGGCGCAGGATTTTGCCAAAAGCCGCCACTATGCCCCCTGTTTTAGTCTTGCGTGATTATCATTCGCCCAATCTCCATTGGTTAGAAGCGCGCCAAACCATTGCCCGTATTGGCATGATTGATATACAAGATGCTCTGCTTGGCTCGCCCGCCTATGATGTGGTCTCTCTATTACAAGATGCGCGCCGTGATATTGATGAGGATTTATGTGCGCGGCTGCTTAATTTTTATTTTGAGGAAAGGCAATTAAATAAGCCCGCCGAGCAAGAGACATTCAAAATGGCTTATGCTATTTTAGGGGCGCAACGCAATTTCCGCATTGCTGGTGTCTTTACCCGTTTAGCACAATGCAATAATAAATCATCTTATCTTGTCCATTTGCCGCGTGTTATGAATTATATTGAAAAAAACCTCCAACACCCAGCATTAGCAGATGTGGCAATTTGGATGCAGGAAAATATCCCGCCCCTAAAATAATGAAATAAAAGGCAATAATGAAATAAGATGACAATAATAAGATGACGATAAAAAGTGCAATCATATTAGCCGCAGGGCTTGGCACAAGAATGCAAGCAGATGCCGACGCGCCCCCTAAGCCGCTTACAAAATTAGCAGGCATAACTTTACTTGACTGGATGATAGAAAAACTGATTGCCGCAGGTGTGGCGCATATTATTATCAATATGCATTTTAAGGCTGACATGATTATCGACCATGTGCAGTCCCATAAATATAATGCAACGATTTTGCTATCGGATGAGCGGGCGGCACTATTGGATACGGGCGGTGGGGTCGTCAAAGCGCATGATTTGCTTGCTGGTGAATTACAATCGGCGCCATTTTTTATCTGTAATGCAGATATTATATGGCTTGAAACAGGCTCTAATTTGCAGGCTTTGGCGCAGGCTTTTGATGCAAACGATATGGATGCATGCCTATTATTGACGAAGCGCGAACAAGCAAGCGGTTATGAAGGCGTGGGTGATTTTAATATGGACGCAGAGGGTCATATTATGCGCCATAAAGGACAGGGAGATTATGTCTATGCGGGGGTGCAAGTAGCACACCCTCGTCTGCTAGCCAATGCGCCGCAGGGTGCCTTTCCCCTTAATCTGCTTTGGGATAAAGCACTTGCCAAAACACGCCTATATGGGCATGGCTTTGTTGGCGAATGGATGCATGTTGGCACAAAAGAGGCACTTGCCGCTGCCGAAGCCCAATTAGCCGCCAAAGCCCAAACTTTATCCCCACCGCCTAAAAACAGATTATGATGGCTGATATGGCAAGCGATTCTCATCAACATATTTATAACATACCCGCCGGCCAGCCTTTTTTGCAAAGATTGGCGGATATGCTTTTGCAAGACCCCACTTTTAATGGCGTGTTTGCTGAAACTTTCCCGCTTGCTGATTTTACAATTTTACTTCAAAACCGTCGCGCCGCGCGCCGCTTACAAGATATTTTACTGACTCGAAATAATGGCAAGCCACTATTTATGCCCCGCATTCGCCCATTGGGTGATATTGATGAAGAGGAATTGCTTTTTGACATAGTGGATTATGCTGAATTTATGGCGGAAAATGTTGAGCCTAAACAGGTCATTTCCCCATTTATGCGTGAGACAGAATTATTGCGCCTCGTTATGGCATGGGGCAAACATACAGGGCGGACAACAAGCATGGCACAATGTGTTGCTTTGACGGCCGATTTAGTGCGTTTTTTGAATCAAGCGCAAACCGAAGAAATTGATTTTGCCAAATTGGCTGATATTGTGCCTGACCAATTTAGTGATAATTGGCAACAGACGATTGATTTTTTGAAAATTATTACGAAACAATGGCCTCTTTTCAAACAGGATAAGGGGTTGGTCGATGGGGTTGAGTGGCGTTCGCACTTGCTGGATTTGCAAAATAGGGTTTGGACTGAAAACCCCCCGACTAAGCCGATTATTGCTGCTGGCACAACGGGGAGTATCCCTGCTGTTGCCCGCCTCTTAAAGTGTATTGCGGGCTTGCCTTTGGGTGCCATTATTCTGCCCGGCCTTGATATGGATATGTCATCATCTAGTTGGGCGCAATTAGAATATGAACCCGCCCATCCACAGGCTGGCTTTTTTCATTTATTAAAAACCCTAGACATAGAACGCGAAAATATCCGCATTTGGCCGCAGCTTGATATATCGCCCGCGCAGGCTGCTCGCAATCACTTTGTCAATTTAGCATTGCTGCCCGCCCAAGAGACAAGCGATTGGGTAACAGTCGGTAAAACGACAATAAATGTAACAGAGGCGATTGAGAATCTACATTTTATTGAAGCCCCTGATACATATAGTGAGGCGGGCGTCATTGCCCTTGCTATGCGCGAAATATTAGAGACGCCAAAGGCACGCGCGATATTGGTGACAAAAGACCGCAATCTTGCGCGCCATGTGGTGATGCAATTAGAACGTTGGGGGATTGATATTAACGATACAGCAGGCACGCCGCTTGCGCGCAAGCCTGCTGGCAGTTTTTTGCGCCTTATATTAAAAACAATCGAGTCTGATTTTGCCCCTGTTGATTTTTTGGCATTGCTGAAACATCCATTTTGCTGTCTATCTATGGCGCGCCCGCAATTATTATCTATCATAAGGGATATGGAGCGCCTTGCTTTGCGTGGTGTGCGCCCGCCCGCCTTAGCTGAGGGTGGCTTGGCAAGCCTTGTCGCCCAATTAAAATTGCAAGAAAGCCGACAAAATAAAAGCCCGCAATATAAAGAAACTTTCCATGTTTTAGAGAAAATTAAACAAGCATTTGCGCCATTGACAAAATTAGACGAGAAGCCGCCGCTTTGTGCATTAGCCAAAGCCTTAATCGAGGTGGCGAATATATTGTCGCAAAAAACCGACCAACAAATTGCCGCATGGCAGAAACAGGACGGGGAGAAAGCCCGTCAGCTTTTAACAGAATTGGCACAAATAGATAAAAATGTAGTTTCTGTGCCGCGCCGTGATTGGCTGATTCTTTTTGAACATTTTCTTGCTCAATGTCCTGTGTGGGATAATCACGATCAACATCCGCGTTTATCTATTATGGGCACATTAGAAGCGCGTTTAATGCATGCCGATTTAATCATATTGGGTGGGCTTAATGAGGGGAGTTGGCCGCCTGTGCCTGACACAGGGCCTTGGGTATCGCGGCCTATGTGTGAAACACTTGGCATGACGCAGCCCGAGCGCCAACAAGGGCTTAGTGCGCATGATTTTGTGCAAGCCGTTTGTGCGCCGCATGTATTGATGACACGCGCCACAAAAGAAGGCGGCACGCCAACCATCGCGGCTCGTTGGCTAACCCGTATGCAGGCTTTACTGAAAGGGCTTGCGGGTGAGGAAGCCGCATTGGCGCGCGATGAACGGCTATTAGATTTATGGCAGGAAGTGGATAAAGTAGCGCAGATTAAGCCCGCCCCCCGCCCCGCCCCTTGCCCCCCTATTGAAGCACGGCCAACGCGATTACCCGTCACACAAATCCAACATTTACAGAGCAATCCTTATGCAATTTATGCCCGTTATGTGTTGGGCTTATACCCGCTTGACCCGTTAGAGGCAGATATAGATGGTCGTTTGCGCGGGACATTTTTGCATAAAGTGCTAGAAAATTTCTGCCGCCAATGGCCTGATAAATTGCC
>JAPPQG010000034.1 GCA_028816945.1 Alphaproteobacteria bacterium | reverse complement strand
AAGATATTCCAAAATGCGCTCTTTAACTTTTTCTAGCCCATAATGGTCTTCATCTAAAACCTTTTGCGCCAAATCAAGGTCTTTTTTAACACGGCTTTTCTTGCCCCATGGCACATTTAACAGCCAATCGAGATAATTTCTAACAACTGTCGCCTCAGCCGAATTCGGCCCCATATTGCGTAATTTTTTCAATTCGGATTGCGCTTTTTCCCGCGCTTCTTTGGTGAATTTCGTTTTGGCGATTTTTGTCTCCAATTCGGTCATTTCATCTAGACCTTCTTCATTTTCGCCTAATTCTTTTTGAATCGCCTTTAACTGTTCATTCAAATAATAATCGCGCTGGGTTTTTTCCATTTGCCGTTTCACACGGCCACGGATTTTCTTTTCAACTTGCAATAAGCCCGCCTCATTTTCCATATGGTTAAGCATAGATTCTAGCCGCGCGGCAATGGAACGAGTTTCCAAAACTTCCTGCTTATCACCCATTTTAATATTAAGATGCGCGGCCACAGTATCTGCTAATTTTACAGGATCGCGGATTTCTTTGACTGTATTATGCACTTCGGGCGGGATTTTTTGGTTTAATTTAACATAATTGTTAAACTGCTTAATAACAGAGCGCACCAAAGCAGGCAGATTGGGATTATCTAACCCGTCATCGTCAAAATGCACAAGCTCTGCCTTAAAGAAAGGACGAGTTGCAAGATATTCAGTAATTTGCGCGCGATAAAGGCCTTTGACAAGCACTTTGACTGTGCCATCTGGCAATTCCAATAATTGCAACACAGTGCCAACCGTGCCAATTTGATAAATATCTTTAATGGTTGGCTTATCCAATTCGCCGCGCTTTTGTGACACAAGCATAAGCCGATTGTCGCCTGCCATAACTTCTTTAAGCGCATAAATAGATTTCTGGCGACCAACAAAAAGCGGCACAATCATATCTGGGAATACAACGATATTGCGCAACGGCAAAACAGGCAATATGCCTGCTGCTTTTGGTTTGGTTTCAGTCTTTTTATCGTCACTATCTGTCATGGTTTTTCGCTGGGTCTCTTGCTGGGTCTCTTGCTGGGTCTTTCACTGGGTCTGTTTTTCGCTAGGTCTCTTACTAGGTTTCAATCGTTAGTTTCAATCGTTAGGTTTCAATCACTATCTATTATCGTAACATATAATTAAAAATATAATTATAAGTACCACCAATAGTTACCACTCGTTACTTTCATTAACACATAATCATTATATAAAAACAACTGATTCCGCTCACATGTCAAAACAAATATAAGCAATATATTATTCGATATGGGCATATTGTGCCGATTTTACAAGCCATTTATAAAGATTTATGAACAAAATTTATAAATAATTAGGTAAAATTACAAGCCATATAGGGTGAAAAACGGCTGATAACTGCTACTAACTGCTACTTAACTGTTACTAACGGCTACTAAGACGCTTTATTGGCTTCTTCGACGGCTGTTTCGGAATAAATAAATAGAGGCTGTGCTTTACCGGTTACAACATCAGGGCCAATCACAACTTCTTCTACGCCATGCTTGGTTGGCAAATCGAACATCGTATCGAGCAACATATTTTCCATAATTGAGCGCAAACCGCGCGCCCCTGTTTTGCGTTCAACGGCCGCACGGGCAACAGCGCGCAAAGCTTCATCGGTAAATGTCAATTTCGTATCTTCCATTTTGAAGAGCAGTTGATATTGCCGCACAAGGGCATTTTTCGGCTCACTGAGAATGCGCACGAGTGACTCTTCGCCTAAATCTTCTAATGTTGCAATCACCGGCAACCGCCCGACAAATTCGGGAATGAGACCATATTTTAATAAATCTTCTGGTTCTAATAATTTCAGCAATGCGCTTGTCGAGCGCGTATCTTGGTCGATAACTTTTGCACCAAAGCCAATCGACGTGTCATTACCACGCTGTGAAATAATTTTCTCAAGCCCTGAAAAAGCACCACCACAGATGAATAATATATTGGTCGTATCGACTTGCAAAAATTCCTGTTGCGGGTGCTTGCGCCCACCTTGTGGCGGGACAGAAGCAATCGTGCCTTCCATCATTTTCAGCAAAGCCTGCTGTACGCCCTCACCCGATACATCTCGTGTGATGGATAGATTTTCTGCTTTGCGGGTGATTTTATCGACTTCGTCAATATAGACAATGCCGCGCTGGGCGCGTTCAATGTTATAATCAGCCGCTTGTAGCAATTTGAGAATAATGTTTTCTACATCTTCGCCAACATAACCTGCTTCGGTTAATGTTGTTGCATCCGCCATTGTAAATGGCACATCTAAAATGCGCGCCAAAGTTTGCGCGAATAATGTTTTGCCGCAACCCGTTGGCCCAACCAATAATATATTAGACTTTGCAAGTTCCACATCATCCTGCTTACTTGTATGGTCTAACCTTTTATAATGATTATGTACAGCAACCGACAAAACCCGTTTCGCATGCGCTTGGCCGATAACATAATCCTCTAATATGGCATGGATTTCCTGTGGCGTCGGGACATTATCGCCTGTACGAATGGTTGAGAGTTTATTTTCCTCATGGATAATGTCGATACATAATTCAACGCATTCATCGCATATGAATACGGTTGGGCCGGCAATCAGTTTGCGCACTTCATGCTGGCTTTTACCGCAAAAAGAGCAGTAAAGCGTATTGCTTGATTTTTTCGTTCCGCCTGTCTTACTCACCTGAAACTCCTATCTATTTGATATATCGCTAGATATATATTGTATTGTGTCGTGTCTTTTGACTTCTAATGTAACCGATGGTCGTTAATTTATACCTAGTGGCTCGTTAAAATATCTAAATTTCGCATCCTATCCATTCTTTATCTATGTGGCAAATATATGGCAAAGTGGCATAAATAGCATACATATAATAAGTCTCTTTGTTTACAATATGTTACAAAATGTTACCAAACTGACCTACCGCAACGCCTATCTATAATGTCCTATTGATTAGGATTTATCGGGTTTTTTGTCCTGTTTAGCTTTATTTTCAGTGCTTTCATCCCCCTTATTTTGTCCGCTCCCCTGTGCTTTATTATCATGTGTCTTATCACCCGCCCCGCTCGCTGTGGCAGACGGTTTATCTATATCTGTCTCACTTTGCGCCCGATTTGTGACGACTTTATCAATTAAGCCGAATTTCTTTGCTTCTTCTGCCGTCAAAAATGTATCACGGTCAAGGGCTTGTTCAATCCGTGCTAATGATTGGCCTGTATGGGTGACATAAATCTGGTTTAAGCGGGCGCGTATATCCAAAATTTCTTTTGCATGGCGTTCAATATCAGAAGCCTGCCCTGTAAAACCGCCCGATGGCTGATGCACCATAACGCGCGCATTGGGTAGGGCAAAGCGCATATCTTTTGCCCCCGCAGCAAGCAATAAAGACCCCATGCTGGCTGCTTGGCCGATACATAATGTCGAGACAGGCGGGCGAATATATTGCATTGTGTCATAAACAGCCATGCCCGCGGTCACGATCCCGCCCGGCGAATTGATATACATTGATATTTCTTTTTTCGGGTTTTCCGATTCTAAAAACAGTAATTGTGCCGTGATTAAACTCGCCATTTGGTCTTCGACAGGGCCGGTCACAAAAATAACCCGCTCTTTCAAAAGGCGCGAATAAATATCAAAGGCGCGCTCGCCCCGATTTGTCTGCTCGACCACCATTGGCACAAGTGTATTGGCGTAAATATCTGCTGGATTATCCATTATCTGCCTCTATGTCCTATATCTTATATTCTATATTCTATATTCTATATTCTCTGTTCTATATGCCTATTTGCGTAACGCCCAAATTCCTATTTTCCGCCTTTTTTACTTGTTTTTGCAGGCTTGCGCTTACTTGCGGCGCGGGTTTTGGGAGTGGCTTTCTTGGCTGTTTTGCTAGGCGTTTTTTTAGCGGCAGGCTTGCTTGCCTTTGCCTTTGCCTTTGTCTTTGTCTTTGCTTTTGGCTTAGCCGTTGTTTTCGGCTTTGCCGTCTTTTTCGGGCTAGCCGTCTTTTTCGCCTGAGTCGTTTTTTTAGATTGCGCAG
>JAPPQG010000222.1 GCA_028816945.1 Alphaproteobacteria bacterium | reverse complement strand
AAAAGAGAGAAAGAAACAGAATATGAATCTTGTCGTCCAAAATATTAAACGCGTTGAGGCAGAGATTGTCGAAGCCTATCAAAAGCAAAAGCCTGCTGTGGCAACCATCCATGAAGCACAAGCCCGCACAGGCCTCCTAGCCGCCGATATAAAGCCCATTTATAAAGGTGCCTATCTAGCCGCCACAGCTGTTACAATTAGTGCCGCGCCGGGCGATAATTGGATGATTCATGTCGCTGTCGAGCAATGCCAAGCGGGTGATGTATTAGTATTAGCGCCCACCTCGCCCTCTAATGCAGGCTATTTTGGCGATTTGCTTGCAACAAGTCTCAAAGCACGCGGCGTGCAGGGGTTAATTATCGATGCCGGCGTGCGCGATATAAAAACACTTACCGATATGCAATTTCCCGTTTGGTCGAAATATGTTTTCGCACAAGGCACAGTCAAAGAAACATTAGGCAGTGTTAATATACCCATTATTTGTGCAGGCGCTTTGGTGCAGCCGGGGGATTTAATAATTGCGGATGATGATGGGGTGGTTGTTGTGCCACGCAAGCAAGCCGCTGAAATATTAGAAAAAGCCCGCCAACGCGAAGCCAATGAAGAAGAAAAGCGGGCGCGTTTAGCAAAGGGTGAATTGGGGTTAGATATTTATGATATGCGGCCACGGCTTAAAGAGCGCGGGCTAAAATATATCGACCAAACAGAGTTGGATTAAATCTACGCCTATTAAATCTATACCCATTAAGTCTATATTCATTAAATCTATGCCTATTAAATCTACGCCCCTTAAATCTAAACAAAGAGCGATTCCAGCAAGTTTAATGCGCGGGGGAACATCAAAAGGGCTTTATTTTGCCAAAGAAGATTTACCGCTCAATATAGACCAGCGTGACCGTGTTTTATTGGCTGCTATGGGGTCACCTGATATTCGGCAAATTGATGGTGTTGGCGGCGCGCACCCATTGACAAGTAAAGTTGCTATTATTTCAAAATCCGACCGTGCAGATGCGGATATTGATTATCTATTTTTGCAAATTGTAGTCGATAAAGCAGAAGTTCTCACAACTCAAAATTGCGGCAATATTTTAGCCGGCGTTGGCCCTTGGGCGATTGAAAATGGCCTCATTCCCATAGCAGGCGATATAACAACTGTCCGCATTCATATGGTTAATTCAAACGCTTTGGCTGTCGCCTATGTACCAACAAAGGCGGGCGGGGTAGAATATGAAGGCACAACACATATTGACGGTGTGCCGGGGCAGGCGGCCGCCATTCCCATTGATTTTCTCAATATAGCAGGCTCACTATGCGGCGCGCTATTGCCAACAGGGCAAGCCAAAACCAAGATTGACGGGGTCGAGGCAACTTGTATTGATAATGGCATGCCCGTCATTTTATTGCGGGCTGAAGATTTCAACCTTACAGGGCAGGAAGCGCCTGCAACATTGGAAGCCAATAACAGGCTTAAACAAGATATTGAAACATTGCGCTTGCAATTAGGCGAACAAATGAATTTAGGCGATGTCAGCACAAAAACAGTGCCAAAAATGATACTTATTTCTAAACCCAAAGCAGGTGGGACGATTGCAACCCGTAGTTTTATTCCGCACCGTGTGCATGATGCGATTGGCGTTTTGGCCGCTGTTAGCGTGGCAACCGCCTGCATGCTACCCGATTCTATCGCCCAGCCAATAGCGCAAATGCCACCCCAAAAAGAGGACAAGACAGAACAAAGGCTAGAAATTGAACACCCAACAGGCTCTTTTTTGGTCGATATGGATATACAGTTTGAAAATGGTAAAATTGATATAAAGCGCGCCGCCCTTTTGCGCACCGCCCGCACAATTATGCGGGGCGATGTCTATATCCCCGCAACCATATGGCCTAAATAAATATAATGATAATCGATGGAGGAAAATATGACAGAAAATATGTTTATTATTGATTGCCACGGCCACCATACGATTGTGCCACAAGCCCATTTAGACTATCGCGAAAAGCAAAAGGCACATATTGCCGACCCTAGCCTACCCGCACCAGACAAGGCAAAAATTAGCGATGATGAAATTCGCGAAACCATTGAAGCCAACCAGTTGCGATTGATTCGTGAGCGCGGCGCAAATATGACAATTTTTTCCCCACGCGCCTCACGCATGGAGCCACATGTAGGCGATGCGGATATATCGATGGCTTGGGCGAGGGCATGCAATGATTTAATTTACCGTGTCACCCAACTTTACCCTGAAACATTTGCCGGCGTGTGTCAATTACCGCAAACGCCGGGCGGTGCGCTAGATAATTCAATTTTTGAATTAGAACGTTGCGTTGAAGAATTAGGCTTTGTCGGTTGCAATCTAAACCCTGACCCTTCAGGCGGGCATTGGAATGCGCCGCCTCTAACAGATCCCTATTGGTATGGGTTTTACGAAAAAATGATTGAGTTAAATGTGCCTGCCATGATTCATGTATCAGGCTCTTGCAATCCAGCCTTTCACGCCACAGGCTCTTATTATATTGCCGCTGATACAAATGCCTTTATGCAATTCATACAGGGTGATTTATTCAAAGCCTTTCCCGATTTGCGCTTTATTATCCCGCATGGTGGCGGGGCAGTGCCTTATCATTGGGGGCGTTATCGCGGCCTTGCCGATATGTTAGACCAACCCGAACTTGCAACCCATGTTATGCAAAATGTTTATTTTGATACATGTGTTTATCACCAACCCGGCATTGATTTATTATTCGAAGTCATCGACCATAAAAACATTCTCTTTGGCTCAGAAATGCTAGGTGCTGTGCGGGGCATTGACCCGCAGACAGGGCTTTATTTTGATGACACAAAAAATTATATTGACAAATTATCAATACCCAATGAGGTTAAAGCCGATATTTTTGCTGGCAATGCGCGCCGTGTTTATCCGCGCCTAGATAGTCAATTAAAAGCCCGCGGCCTATAATAGGAATAACATGTCTAAAACAATCGCCCATGAAAAATTTGAAATGACACCAAAAGATTGGCGGGTTTGGCACCCTAGCCCGTCTAAACCTGTTTTCAAATTGCCAAAAGATGCGGTTGATGCGCATTGCCATGTATTCGGGCCGGGGGATAAATTCCCATTCGCGCTCGAGCGCAAATATACACCCTGTGATGCGTCAAAAGAGCAATTATGGGCGTTGCGTGACCATTTAGGGTTTAGCCGCAATGTTATTGTGCAAGCCACTTGCCATGGCACAGATAATCGGGCTGTGATTGATGCGCTCACAAGTTCTAATGATATGGCACGCGGGGTGGCAAGTATTAAAGCGGATATAAGCGACACTGAATTACAAGCCATGCACCGTGCGGGGATGCGTGGCGTGCGTTTTAATTTTGTTAAACGGCTGGTCGATGTTTTGCCAAAAGATATATTGGTCGCCGCAAGCCAACGCATTAAACCGCTTGGCTGGCATATTGTTATTTATTTTGAAGCCGCCGAATTGCCTGAATTATATGATTTTATAACCTCCCTTGATACAATTATTGTTGTCGACCATATGGGGCGGCCTGATGTGCGCAAACCCGTTAATGGGCCTGAATTTGCTTTATTTACAAAACTTATGCGCGAACATGACAATATATGGGCGAAACTGTCAGGCCAAGAACGCCTCTCCCTGCAAGGGCCAAATGGCTATGATGATGTCGCCCCTTTTGCGCGCCATATTGCTGAAACATTCCCCGACCGCATTTTATGGGGGACAGATTGGCCGCACCCAAATATTAAAACCCACACACCCGATGACGGCAAATTAGTTGATTTTATCCCCAAAATTGCGCCGACAGCCACATTGCAAAAAAAATTACTGGTCGATAATCCCATGCGGCTTTATTGGCAGAAATAATATGCTAAGCATAATGTGACAGGCATGATTTAGCAGGCATAATTTGGCGGGCATTTGACAGCGTAATTTGGCAAGCATGATTCGACAGACATTACATGCCTGCTAAATGCTTTATCCGCTTTTCAAAATTATGCATTTTCTAAAATAATAAGACCTGCGGCTGTATTTGAGGCGGGGACATGATAATGGCGGTAAATTTCTTTAACATTATCGCCCATCGCGCCGCGCATAATCATCCACATAACTAATTCAATGCCCTCTGAGCCTGCTTCACGCATATAGGTTTCATGGGAAATAGAGGCAAGGCTTGCGGGGTCTTTTGTTAATCCGTCTAAAAACATAGTGTCAAATTCGGGATTGATAAAACCCGCTCTTTGCCCTTGTAATTGATGCGACATACCCCCCGTGCCGAAAATAACCACATTCAAATCTTCATCAAACGCCTCGACCGCTTGCCGCAAAGCTTTGCCAAGCATAAAACAGCGCCCACCCGTTGGCGGGGGATATTGAATCACATTCACACAAAGCGGTATAACTGGATAAGGCCAAACATCCACCTCACCATTCATAATAGAAAGCGGCACAGTCAGCCCATGATCAACAGGCATATCATTGGCAATCGTCATATCAAACCCATCCAAAATGAGTTGCTCGACAAGATGCCAAGCAAATTCTGCATGGCCTTTAACATTTGGCACGGCACGCGGCCCATAGCCTTCATCAGCAGGCAAAAATTCATCCGCCACGCCCAATGTAAAAGTCGATATGAGTTCCAATGAAAAAGCAGACGCATGGTCATTATAAACAATAATCGCTACATCGGGTTTATTGTTTTTCATCCACTCGCGCGCCGGCAAATAGCCGTCAAATAAAGGTTTCCAATATGGTTCATTGGCTTTACCTCTATCCATAGCCGCCCCTATGGCTGGCACATGTGAGGTGCCGATGCCTGCAATTATTTTTCCCATATTATGCCTATCCTATCTTCTCTATTATATGCTCTCTTGTGATGCTCTCTTGTGATGCTCTATGCGCGGTGCAATATAAATTAGGTTACAATTATTGTAAAATTATTCTGTATGCGGGTCGCCCAACCGCCGCCCGCCCTTTACCATCATTTGGCGAAATTCTTCTTCACTTATCCCCGCCATGCACCCGCTCACATGTTGCATGCTAAGACCATCAGCAATCGCAATTTTGAATGTATAATAAATATTGCCGCCTAATTGTAACATACCAAGCCAATCGCGTGTCTCGACGGCTTTGCGTTGGGCGGGCGTTAATTTGAATTTATCTAAATAAGCAGACGGGTCAGCCCGAAAAGCCTCTCTATTTTCAGTCTTATTCAAAGACATACAAAACATATTCAAATGATAGCCTTGTCGGGCATGGGCAGGCGTGAAAACAAATGTGCCGGGGATGTCAAAATCTTTTTTGACCGCCCTTGCCCCCTTTGCACCTTTTGCCCCTTTTGCTCCTTTGGCAATTTCTGCTTGCTCTATATCATTTATTTCATGCATCTTATATCCTTACTCTCCCTTATATCCTTACCCTCCCTTATATCTTTACCCTCCCTGCCTTGCGTTTATAATAGCATTATAGGGCGTGATAGGGGCTGGGGCAAGATAAATCCCCTATAATCTCGTGATTTTCTAGCATTTCAGCCGATTATGCTTGCACTATATGAACTATTTATGGCATGCAGGCATATGGTTGCATCCAAATAATGGCATCAAAATATCATTCCCTCAAAAATACGATACGAAAATATGCAAGAAAAAATCACCCAAGAAAAAATTATTGATGTCGGCCAATTTATAGATGAGACAAAAATTAGGCCTTTTCATATTATGATTATGCTCTTATGCGGGGCAACTTTGATTATGGATGGCTATTGCCTTATCAGCATGGGCGTGGCTGTCAAGCGCATTGGTTTTGACTGGGGTTTGGCGCCGTCTGTTTTCGGGCAAAATGGTTGGCTTGGCATTATCACGCCTATGTCGGGGGCATTATTTGGCGTTATATTTGGCTCTAGCATGGCGGGTTTTGCGGCTGATAAAATTGGCCGCAAATATACGCTTATTGCTATGACATGGATTGCTGCTTCTTTTATGTATCTAACAGCGACGGCGACCACATTTAATGAACTTATTTTTTATCGATTAGGTTGCGGCTTTGGGGCGGGTGGCTCTATTCCTATTGCGATTGCGCTTATTTCCGAATTTGCGCCGAAAAAATATCGCAACCTCATGGTTGTTATTACTTATTCGGGCGCGCCTTTGGGTAGCACAGTGTTAGGCTTTACAGGCGCCGCCTTGATAGAACGGTATGACTGGCCGGGCATTTTTTATTTTGGTGCCTTTGTGCCAATGGCTATTTGTGTATTGCTGTTTTTATGCATGGAAGAATCGGTAAAATATTTAACGAGTAAAACAGGCACGAAAACAAATTATAAGGAAAAAATTAAAAAAATTCTCACCCGTTTGGGTAGCAAAGAAGCAGCGAATGCAGATGGGTTTGTTTTACACGAGGTCAAATTAACAAAAACGCCCCTGCTTGCCCTATTCACTGATCGGCGCGCGACAATAAGTTTATTATTATGGGTGATTTTCTTTGCCACGCAATTTGTCCTTTTTATTGTTAGCCTATGGTTGCCAACTGTTTTACAAGAAGCAGGCGCAACTGAACGTTACGCATTTAGGGCGGTGGGGAATTATAATTTTGGCGCATTTGTGATGAGTATTATATTGGGCGTTTTGGCGGACCGATTTAGTGCCATGAAAGTCTTGCTCTTTTCGTTTCCCTTATCGGCACTTTTTTTGGCTAGTTTGGGCTATATTTTCGCCTTTCCAACTGTCTTTTTATTTGCCCTTATTGTGGCTGGCGGGATGACAATAGGCTCGGCTATGTGTCTTGCGCCCCTTGTGGCAAGCCTTTATCCAACGGCTATGCGTTCAACAGGGATTGGCGCGGCTTTAAGTGTTGGGCGGGCGGGGTCAATTATTTCCCCTATGGTTGGGGCATGGATTGTGCATGCGGCATTGGGGGTGAAAGCCTTTTATTTTGTTGCCGCCTGCGCGCCCGTATTGGCCGCTTGCGGGCTATTTAGTTTATATATGATTACAAGACGGAGAATAAATTATGATTGATTTAGACAAAAAAATTGCCATTGTCACAGGCGGCGCACAAGGGATTGGCGCGGCCTTTGTCCGCGGCCTCGCTAAGCATGGCGCAAAAATTATGATTGCCGATTTAGTGGTGGCTGATAAATTGATAGCAGAATTAGGCGCCGATAAAGCCACATCTTGTATTTGTGATATTACAGATGATGCAATGCTAGCTGCTATGGTGGCACAAACACGAGAAACATTCGGCCCAGCTACAATTCTTGTCAATAATGCGGCTTATTTTTCGCAAGCTGAAACAAAAATGTTTGACGAATTAACCAATGAAGATTGGGATAAAAATCTCACAGTCAATGTGCGCGGCTTATGGCAAACAAGCAAAGCAGTCGTCCCTGATATGGCAAAAGCAGGAGGCGGGTCGATTATCAATATCGGCTCAGGGTCAGCCTTTACTTGCCCGCCCGGCCAAATTGCCTATATTTCTGCCAAAGGGGCAGTGCAGGCAATGACGCGGGCTATGGCGCGTGAATTAGGCGGACAAAATATCCGCGTCAATGTTATTACGCCAAGCCTAACAAAAAGTGAAAATGTCGCAAAGAGTCCAAATTGGAGTCAGTTCCTTGACAAAGCAAAAGCCAATCGCGTCTTGTCCCGTGATATGTTGCCAGCTGATTTAGTCGGCACCATGCTCCACCTTGCGAGCGATAATAGTGGTTTTGTCACAGGCCAGACATTTAATGTCGATGGCGGGCTTTATTTTTATTAGGCAAATGGGGAACAAGCGGCAGAGGAAAGACAAACGGCGCGCCCTTATTTGCACTCAATAGGGCCAGATAGCGGGCATTAGGGCAAATGGCGAACCATTAATGGCGAGCCATTATTTATGCTTGCCAATATCCCAATCGACTTTATCTAATAGGTTTTCAGCCCGCGCTTTGGGGTAGGTTTCAAGTGCCGTGCCTATCGTGTCATTCCAACGATTCAAATAGCCAAATAGAGCAATGGTCGCAACAATTTCAACGAGTTGGTCGTCATCAAAATGTTTGCGGGCTTCATCAAAATGCGCCTTTGTTGCTTGGTTCGGCACAATAGAGGCGTGGAAAGCAAGGTCTAGGGCAGCGCGCTCAGCAGTTGTGAATTGGTCGCTTGTCTGCCATTCCCACACAGCAGCAATTTTGGCGGCGGACGCCTTATAAATATCTGATAGATTCGCCATATGCGCCTGACAATAACGACACCCTGCGGCTTGCGATGAAATAAGGCTTACAAGCATTTTCAATTCCTCAGACACTGTGCCTTCATAAAGCACAGATTGATTGAGTGCCATAAAAGCGGCGGCAATCGCTGGGCGGCGTTGCATAGTCAAAATTGAATTGGGGATAAAGCCGCGCGTCTCTTCATAATGTTTGAACCGTTCAGCAAATTCGCTAACAGCATCACGCGGCAAGGGGGAAATATGAGCCATGCTATGAATTACTCAAAAATATCTAAATCATTTGCCAAAATGACATTACCATCAAAATAGCGTTTTACTTCGGGGACAACGCTTGCTTGCGGTGCGCCATAAAAAAGCCCGTGATAGAGAATAATATTTTTAGGCTTGGCGATAGCCGCCATTTTGCCTAAATCCGTTGTCAATGTGTGCGATTTTTTGTGATAGTTTTGCCAAAAGGGTGCGTTGCGCGCAAGGCCTTGATCGCTAATCACTTCGTGGATTAAATAATCCACGCCCTGCGCTTTTTCCTGTATAATTTTATTCAATGATGTATCGCCAGAAATAACAATCGAGAGGTCGTCAGTGGTAATTTTATAACCAAAAGCATGCTGTATTTCGCCATGTGATACAGCAAAGGCTTCCACAGTCATGCCATTTTCCTCAAAAATAATGCCCGGGCTAATTTCCGTTGCTTCCACCTTATAGCCATTGCGGTTCGGCACAGGTTGCGACCCATTCAGGCGCACATCAATATCGGTTTTCATCATGCGATACATGGCTTCGGTCATCTCGTTAAGCCCTTTTGGCCCAAAGGCAATGAGTTGCTGTTTGCGCCGCCACCATAGGGTTTGCGACAATTCCACATAATCAACCACATGATCGCTATGCATATGGGTAATAAAGACGGCGCGTATTTGTGAGGGATAAAGAGAGGGAATATCATACATATAACGCGCTTCTAGGGCGCGTTGCACGACACCACCGCCTACATCAAATAAATAGGCTTGACCTTTATGGATAATCGCAATCCCACTGCCCGCCCGATACGCATCTGGCACGGGTGTGCCTGTGCCAAGCATAATAAAACGGGTTGGCTGGGTGAGATAGTCGCCGCTTATTGGGTCGGTTTCAATGCGTGCTGTATCGGGCGCATAGGGGTAGATTTTTGTTATCACCCTATCGGCTGAGACTGAATAGGGCCTATCCATAGATACAGGGGAGAGGGGCGCACACGCGGCAAGCCATAAGATGCACGCGCAAGAAAAAAAGAGATTTGCTGTTTTCGTCCGCATAATTTTTTCTACTCCATTTCTGCCTCTTTGTCTAGCAGATTATTTATAATATGGCTTAATTTGCTGAATAAAGTTTAATGTAAAGTTTAACATACAAACGCCCTATCGGGTTGCGATAGGGCGTTTCGTTAATGGCGCAAATCATTTAGAAGCGCATTTTAGCACTAATGCCATAAAGCGTTTCACCGTCTGAGGGCGAACATGTCCCCACACTTGATAAATCATCTACCCTATATTGGTTAGGCCCTGGACCTCTAAATACAGCGACCGTGCCAATCCCGTCTAATGTGCCAATATCATGGCAAAAACGTTCTTCGGTTAGGTTTTCACCCCATAGGCTAAATGCATATTGCAAATCATCGCCAAATTCATAAGTGATACGCACATCCCATACAAATTGGCTATCATGTGTAAACCATTCATCAAGGTCGGTTTCAAACAAATCAATGCTTTCATCTTGATAACGCGCTTTGGTGAAAAAATTCAAATTGGCGGCACCAAGCGGGACATCTTTTGATATCGCGGCTGTAAGCGACATATCAGGCGTGTTTCTTGTCTCATGGCCTTCTTCGACAACTAAGAGGCCACCATTATCTTCTACTTCACTATTCAAAAGCCCCACACCCGCAGAGATTAGCCAAGTATCAGCAGGCGCCCAAAGCAATTCTAAATCAAGCCCTTGTAAAACCGACTCTTCGATATTGTAAATACCGGGAATCGCATCGACCACGGCAAAAATCTGTTGGTCACCCCAAACACTATAAAATAAAGCCGTATTGATACGCAATGTGCTATCGGCATTTTCCCATTTGACGCCCAATTCATAAGAATCCAATGTTTCTGGGCCTACAGGTGCGCCACCGCGCGGATTATTAGCTGCTAATGCCCTTGTATCATGGCCACCTGCTTTGAAGCCGCGTGAATAAGACGCATAAATGAGCGTATTATCATTGAGTTGGTGGTCAATGCCAAATTTGCCGCCCCATTCTTCCATATCTAATTGCACAACACCATTATTACAGGTAAAATTAGCCCCATTTGCAACATTGCGGCACACATTAAATTGTGGTACGAGGGCCCCATTTGCGCCCGTGTCTAATTGGTTTTGTAGCCATGTTTGAGTTAGCACTTGATCGACGGGAATAATTTGATTCATCCCCCACGGCCCATGGGTTGGGGCTTGCATAACGCCAAATAAAGAGGTTGCGGGTTTGGAATTATCCGTATAGCGCAAACCTGCGGTAAGGGTTGTTGCGTCTGTTATATCATATTCAATCTGCCCATAGACTGAATTATCTTCATCTTCTT
>JAPPQG010000052.1:9050-10859 GCA_028816945.1 Alphaproteobacteria bacterium | reverse complement strand
AAGTGCCTCGGCACTAAGCATAGATTGCATGCCGTCTTTGCCAAATTTTTTCATCATATCGGCCATTTGGCGGTGCATTTTTATTAGCCGATTAACATCTTGCACTTGTGTGCCTGAACCTGCGGCAATGCGCCTTTTGCGGCGGGCATTAAGCAGTTTAGGATTGGCTTTTTCCTGCTTTGTCATGCTTGAAATAATGGCGGTTTGGTGCAAGAGGGCGCGTTCATCTAATCCCATTTTGTCTAATTGGTTACCTAATTGCTTTTTGCGCTTGCCGCCGCCAAACGCGCCCGGCAATAAGCCTAATAAGCCTGCCATGCCGCCCATTTTGCGCATTTGGGTCAGTTGGGTGGCTAAATCATCAAGGTCAAATTGGCCTTTTTTCATTTTGGCGGCTATTTTTTCAGCCCTTTGCGCATCTATGCCCGCGGCCGCTTTTTCCACTAATGCCGTCACATCGCCCTGCCCTAAAATGCGGCCAGCAAGACGGGTTGGCTCAAATAATTCAATATCATCAAGGGCTTCGCCCGTGCCTAATAATTTAATCGGCACGCCTGTAATATGGCGCATAGAAAGGGCTGCCCCGCCGCGCCCATCGCCTTCAATGCGGGTAAGCATAATGCCCGATAGATTGATGCGGGCATGGAATTGTTGTGCGATAGATACCGCCTCTTGCCCTGTGAGACTATCGGCTATCAGCAATGTTTCTAGCGGTTTGGCGGTTTTGCTAATCTGCATGAGTTCTGCCATAAGGGCTTCATCGGCCTGCCCGCGGCCTGCTGTATCCAATAAAATGACATCATAATCGCCCAAGCGCGCCGCTTGGTTTGCGCGTTTGGCAATATCAATCGGCTGTTGGCCGTCGATAATTGGCAGGCTTGCAATCCCTGCCTGTTCGCCAAGCACGCGTAATTGTGCCATAGCAGCTGGCCGTCTTGTATCTAGTGAGACAAGGAGGGGTTTGCGCTTTTCTTTTGTGGCGAGCATTTTAGCGATTTTTGCTGTGCTGGTGGTTTTGCCTGAACCTTGTAAGCCAACAAGCATAAACACAATAGGGGCGGGCGCATTAAGGGATAAGGGTGCGGGGTCGCCTAATTTATCGACCAAAACATCATGGACAATTTTAATGACTTGCTGGCCGGGCTTAATTGAGCGCAAAACATCAGCGCCAATGGCTAATGGGCGGATTTGTTCTAGCAAAGCGCGGATAACAGGCAAAGCAACATCGGCTTCCAACAAAGCACGGCGGATTTGCTGTAAGGCTTTATCGACATCTTTTTCAGACAGCACACCCCGCCCTGTCAGGCGGTCAAATATGCTTCCTAGATTTTCCGACAATGTCTCAAACATATGCTTCCTTTATTGCTTTCCATAACACAAGCCAATTAGCCAAAACGCACCGCTAGCCTAAATGCACCCAAAGACGAATATCGTTGTTGGGTGGCGATTTTGCCCCATTGGGCTAAAACCTATTAAATTGTCTCTTCATGCCTTGAAGGTGGGCCAGTTTAAGCAGAGGGTGGGCAAAAGTCAAGCGCCATTATGAGCCTGCCCTGTGTTAATCTTGCAGGTGCGAATAAACCTAGCCAATGCGCTCTTTTATGCGTATAAGGCAGTATGGAACAGGCAGGCAAGCAGTGATTTTGCAAAAATGGAAATAGATTTTACAAAAATGAACGGGTGCGGCAATGATTTTGTCGTCATAGATGCGCGCAAACACGGTTTACAAGGGTTAGAACTAACACCGCCACAAATCCAAAACATAGCTAAACGCGATAATTTTATCACAAAAGGCTGTGACCAAGTGCT
>JAPPQG010000052.1:0-8256 GCA_028816945.1 Alphaproteobacteria bacterium | reverse complement strand
TAAATGACAAGGTAGCAATATGAGTCTTGATATTGAAAATTTTGGCTGTCGCCTTAATGCGTTAGATGGGGATTATATTCGCCAAGCGGCCGTTGAAGCAGGGCTTAAACACGCAACCATTATCAATAGTTGTGCTGTCACCACACAAGCCATACGCCAAGCCCGCCAAGCCATACGCAAAGCCGCAAAAAAGACGGCCCAAACAGGCGACACCCAGCCGATATTTGTGACCGGCTGTGCGGCACAAATAGACGCCGCGCAATTCGCCGCCATGCCACAAGTCGCCCGCATTATTGGCAATGCTGAAAAACGCAACCCCACAGCCTATCGCCAATCTGCCCCCGCCCAGCAAATAAGCAATATCCAGCAAATAAAACCAACACACACGCCAACAGTTAGGCAGCCCATGCCTACCCAAAAGCGCGCCCGTGCTTTCGTGCAAGTGCAAACGGGCTGCAATCATCGTTGCACTTTTTGCATTATCCCATTTGGGCGGGGCAATGCCCGCTCCCAGCCCATTGCTGATATTGTGCGCGATTGCCGCGCCCTTATCGCGCAAGGTCATAAAGAAATTATATTTACAGGCGTTGATATTACGAGTTGGGGGGCGGATATTGGCGAGGGGGGATTGGCGGTGCTGATTCGGGCGGTGCTTGATAAAGTGCCAGAACTGCCGCGCTTGCGCCTTTCATCTTTGGATGTTGCCGAGCTTGACCCCGCCATGCTTGATATTATCGCGCATGAGCCGCGCCTTATGCCACATGTGCATCTATCCCTACAAGCAGGCGATGACATGATATTAAAGCGCATGAAACGCCGCCACACGCACGCGCAAGCGGTTGGCATTTGCGAACATATAAAACAGCACCGCCCTGATATTGTTTTTGGGGCTGATATTATTGCAGGCTTTCCAACAGAAACTGACTCTATGTTTGACAATTCCCTACAACTTGTGCGCGCATGTGAATTGGTTTGGTTGCATGTTTTCCCCTTTTCGCCGCGCCCCAACACGCCCGCCGCCCGCATGCCACAAGTGCCAGCTGCACTTATCAAAAAGCGCGCCGCCCGTTTGCGTAAAGCAGGCGCACTTTTACGCAAAGCATGGCTTGTGCGCCAAATTGGTAGCACTTTGCCCGTATTGCTAGAAAGTGCTAGCCGTGGGCGCACCGAACATTTCGCCCAAATTGACCTGACCGCACAGAAAAAACACGCACCACAAGCAAAAAGCGGCCAACTTATTCAGGCACATGTCACAGGCCATAATGGGGATATGCTACACGGGGAAATTGTTTAATGAGCGTTTTTGCACGGCTAAAAAGCGGCCTTGCACGCTCTCACAAAGCCATGACACAGGGCATTGGCGACGCCCTTAAAAAGCACAAATTAGCAAGCGACCTATTGGCCGAATTGGAAGATTTGCTTATTATGAGCGATGTTGGGGTCGAGACAAGTGCCGATATTATCGCTAGCCTCAAAGCCCGCAAATTCGAGCAGCCAATAGACATAGAAGCGATAAAGCAATTTTTAAGTACGGAAATTGCCGCACGGCTGACCCCTTTTCAAGTCCCGTTAGATAGTGGGCGCACAAAGCCATTTGTCATTTTGATGACTGGCGTCAATGGCACGGGCAAGACAACAACGGTTGGCAAATTGGCACATTTTTATAAACAACAGGGCAAATCTGTTTTGCTTGTTGCGTGTGATACATTTCGTGCCGCCGCCGTAGAACAAATTGCAATTTGGGGTCAGCGCGCAAAAGTGCCTGTGCTAACAACAAAAGCAGGAGGCGATGCGGCGGGGCTTGCCTTTGATGCTTACCAACAAGCGCAAGCTAAAAATATCGATATTGTGCTTATTGATACAGCAGGGCGGTTGCATTCTAATAAAAATCTCATGGCTGAATTGGAAAAAATTATTCGTGTCTTGCAGAAAATAGATAAAAGCGCGCCGCACGCTTCCCTTTTAGTGTTAGATGCCACAACCGGCCAAAACGCCATTACACAGGCCGATATATTTTGCCAATCGGCCGCGGTCAATGGGCTTATTATGAGTAAATTAGATAGCACCGCGCGCGGCGGCATATTGCTTGCTGTGACCGCAAAATTAGGCCTGCCGATTCATTTTATTGGCACGGGCGAAGCAGCAGAAGATTTACAAATCTTTGACGCGCACACATTCGCCAAAGCCCTTATGGGACTTTACGAAACATGAAAAGCTTAAAGGTTAAGGTGTGGGAGAATATTGTCGGCAATAATTTGCGGCGTAAGGGGGCCGGCATAGCGATATAAAATAATGCCTTTATGGATGACAAAAGTTTCAGGCACACCATAAACGCCAAAATCAATCGCCACCCGCCCCATAGAGTCAGCCCCAATGCGGTGATAGGGATTGCCTAATTGTCCCAAAAAACGGCGCGCCGCTTCGCCATTATCTTTATAATTTAAGCCATAAACCAATACGCCCTTTGCGGCTAATTGCATAAGCAGGGGATGTTCCAAGCGGCACGGCACACACCAGCTCGCCCAAACATTTAACAAAAGCGGGCGGGTTTGTTGCAAATCTTTTGTGGCAAAACCCTCTATGCCGCTATTTGCAAGCGGCGGCAAAGTAAAAGACGGCACAGGCTTATTCTGCATAGAGCCCGGCAAAACAGACGGATCGCCAAGCCGTAAGCCAAAAGCAAAAAGCACCATAAGCCCGCCAAAAAGCATAAGCGGCCAAAACCGCAAAAGGGATTTTGTGTCATTTATCATGCTTATTTGCCCTGTTATTTATTTGCTATGTCATTATCATCTAATGCGGCCAACTGTGTTCGATAATGGATAAGACAGCGCACACTCTGCCAAGCCAAACCGCCAAGCACAAAGGCACAAAAACCATAACTGCCCCAAATATAAATTGCATATTGCCCCATTAGAATATCTCCCTCGCAAGCCCAAGTTTGCGGGCGCGCAACCGTTGGCGAAAAATTTCTGCCTGCACCCGCGTAAGCCATAGAGCAAAAAATAATAATAAAAAGCCCAACGCCATAATGAGAAGCGGCCATAGAAAATCCGCATGAATGGCAGGCGCACCAAAGCGCATGAGGCTTGCAGGCTGGTGGAGCGTATGCCACCAATCGACAGAAAATTTTACAATCGGGATATTAACAAAACCAATAATCGCCAAAATAGATGTTAGGCGCGCCGCTTGCAAAGGTTCGCTCATCGCCGCCCAAAGTGCCATATAGCCTAGATAGATAAAAAATAACACAAGCACAGAAGTCAGCCTTGCATCCCAAACCCACCAAACCCCCCATATAGGTTGCCCCCAAAGCGCGCCCGTCACCAAAGTAATAAGGGTGAAACTAGCCCCAATCGGTGCCGCGGCGCGGGCCGCAAAAAAGCCAAGCGGATAACGCCATATCAAAGCCACCGCACTGGCAAGCGTCAAAAAACTATAAGTAAATAAAGCCATCCAAGCAGACGGCACATGGACAAACATAATCCGCACGCTCTCACCTTGCTGGTAATCAGGGGGGGCTGTGAAAGCAAGATAAAGCCCAATCGCCAAGCATAAGCAAGCCGCACCCCAAAGCACAATATGGAGGCGTTGTGCTAATTGTAAAAATTTTTGCGGATTCGCATAGCCAAACATGTAACCATTATAACCTTTATGCGGGTTTTATCATACTATTTTAAGCAGGCGACATTATTTCAAGCGAGCGCACATTATTTTAAGCGGGCGCACATTATTTTAAGCGAGCGCGGAGAGCGGCGGCGGCGGCAAGCGGCGATAAACACATGCTTGCTAGCCCCAATAATAAAAGAATAATTATTTCATAGGCGAGCGTTTGCCCGTTTAAGGCGCGGGCAAGACCTGTATTGCCGAAAATTAAAATCGGCACATAAAGGGGCATAACCAATAAGGCCGCAAGCAAACCACTACGGGCAATCCCCGCGGCAAGGGCGGCACCCATTATGCCTAAAAAACTCAATGCAGGACTGCCCGCCAAGAGAACGAAAAGCATAAACATAAGGGCTTGTGGGCTTATATTCAGCAACAGACCCGCAAGCGGGGCAAATAATATAAGCGGTAAGATAATGCCAAGCCAATGGGCGAGGGCTTTGGCGATAATGACCCATTCCAACGCCACCCCGCCTAATAATAATTGGTCGAAACTGCCATCTTCAATATCGGATTGAAACATTTGCTCTAATGATAATAAAACAGCAAGCATAAGGGCGACCCATATAAAGCCTGTCGCAAGGGTGCGTAAAAACTGTAAATCCGCGCCAATCCCAAAGGGTAAAAACATAATCGCAATAAAGAAAAAACCCATTGCCAAACCCGCCCCCGTGCCGCGCCAAGCCAATAAAATATCGCGCCGACAAAGCGCATAAAGTTTCATTATGGTTTGCGTGCAGTTTTTATACATGGTCTCTTTGTCTCTTATGCGGGTCACGAGTGCCGCTATCAAGTTTGAGTATGGTCGAAGGCAATGAAAGCCGTTCATGCGTGGCAACACATATCAGCCCGCCTTGTGCTAAATGAGCGCGCGCAATTTCTTCTAGCCATTGGCGTCCCTCTTCATCTAGCCCTGCCAATGGTTCATCTAATAACCATAAGGCGCGCGGCACAATAAAAAGCCGCGCCAAGGCAAGCCGTTTGGCCTGCCCGACCGATAAATCACTTGCCAAAATATCAGCCTGTCCCAATAAGCCAACCCGCTGTAAGAGTTCATCTAGCTTAGCTATATTCATAGGCGCGCCAAACCAGTTCGCCCAAAAGGCAAGATTTTCGCGCACTTGTAATTGGCCTTTAACAGCGTTTTGATGGGCGATAAAATGGCAGATTGTGGATATGCTTTGTTGCCTGCTCTTTTGCAGGGGTGCGCCTTGTTGGCTTTTAGCAGTATTTTGCCTTTTAGGGATATTTTCTGCATCCCAGATAAATTGCCCGTCTGTCATTGGCAAAAGCCCCGCGATAATCCGCAAAAGAGAGGTTTTACCGCTGCCATTCGCACCTGTTATGGTCACAATATCGCCATTGGTAAGGGTAAAGGTGACGCCTTCAAAAATCGGCCGTCCCGCGCGCGCGCAGCCGATATTTTGACCCCGCAAACGCACACGCGCCCCTATGGTGAAATCAGCTTGTTCCATAATCACACTCTAACCAATTCCACCCGCTAACGCAAAGAAAGGGGAAATTTTAAGTGGATTTATTTTATAAAAAAACTATAATCCGTCTTATCAGTTTAGGCATAAATCAATTTAAGCACATAATGATTGGGGAAAATCATGGCTAAAACAAAATCGCAAAAACAAACACATCCAAATAGTTTCAAAGCCCGCAAAACCCTAAAATTAGGCAAAAAAACATATATTTATTATAGTTTGCGGGCGGCTGAAAAAAACGGGCTTGCGGGCATTTCCCGCCTGCCTATTTCGATGAAAATTTTGCTTGAAAATTTGCTCCGCCATGAAGATGGGCGCACTGTCAAAGCGGCCGATATTAAGGCGGTGAAAGCTTGGCTCACCCGCCGCAAATCAACGCGTGAAATTGCTTTTCGCCCGGCGCGTGTCTTAATGCAGGATTTTACAGGCGTGCCGGCGATTGTCGATTTAGCCGCTATGCGTAATGCGATGGGGGAAATTGGTGGCCAAGCTGAAAAAATCAATCCGCTTGCGCCTGTCGATTTAGTCATTGACCATTCTGTCATGGTCGACCATTTTGGCGTGAAGTCGGCACTTAAAGATAATGTCGCGCTTGAATATAAGCGCAATCGAGAACGTTATGAATTTTTGCGTTGGGGGACGGAGGCTTTTGAAAATTTCCGCGTTGTGCCGCCGGGGACAGGCATTTGCCACCAAGTCAATCTTGAATATCTTGCCCGCACAATCTGGACAAAAAAGGAAAAGCAAAAAGGCAAAATGGTTGAACTTGCTTATCCCGATACATTGGTTGGCACAGATAGCCATACGACTATGATTAACGGGCTTGGCGTGCTTGGCTGGGGTGTTGGCGGGATTGAGGCAGAAGCAGCCATGCTCGGCCAACCGATTTCTATGCTCTTGCCCGAAGTGGTTGGCTTTCGGCTTGACGGCAAATTGGCTGAAGGGGCAACGGCAACAGACCTTGTGCTAACCATTGTTGAAATGTTAAGGCAAAAGGGCGTTGTTGGTAAATTTGTTGAGTTTTATGGGCGCGGGCTAGATAATTTATCTTTGGAAGATCAAGCAACGATTGCCAATATGGCGCCTGAATATGGCGCGACTTGTGGCTTTTTCCCTGTCGATAGCGACACGCTTGCTTATCTTAGCGCAACAGGGCGCAAAAAAGCGCAAGTGGCATTGGTTGAAAAATACTGCAAAGCACAAGGCATGTTCCGTAGCAAATCGGCAAAAGAGCCAATTTTTACCACCACCCTATCGCTTAATCTTGCCGATGTGCGCGCAAGCCTTGCCGGCCCGCGGCGGCCACAAGACCGCGTGCCATTAGAAAATATGGCAATGGGATTCAAAAAAACATTACAAGAAGCAGGCATAAAACAGACAGCACAAAAAAAGCGCATACCAATAAAAGCCCCGCAAGGCAAATCCCCTAATTTAGAGTCTTATGATTTAGGTCACGGTGATGTTGTGATTGCCGCCATTACATCTTGCACGAATACTTCTAATCCCAATGTCATGCTAGGGGCGGGCTTGCTTGCCCGCAATGCGGTTGCCAAAGGGCTTACAGTTAAGCCTTGGGTGAAAACTTCACTTGCCCCCGGCTCACAAGTGGTCACCGAATATCTAAAAAAGGCGGGCTTACAAAAATATTTAGACCAGCTCGGCTTTCACCTTGTCGGCTATGGTTGCACGACTTGTATTGGCAATTCAGGCCCTCTGCCACCGCCCATTTCAAAAGCCATTCACAAGCATGAACTTGTTGTGGCGTCTGTTTTATCGGGCAATCGCAATTTTGAAGGCCGTGTTAGCCCCGATGTGCGCGCCAATTATTTAGCCTCGCCCCTTTTAGTTGTTGCTTATGCGCTTGCTGGGTCGGTCACAATTGATTTAACCACACAGCCACTTGGCACAGACAAAAAGGGGAAGGCGGTTTATTTGGCTGATATTTGGCCTTCGACGGCGCAAATTGCCGCAACCATGCGGGCTTGTGTCAAACCGTCTATGTTTCGGGCGCGTTATGCTGATGTTTTTAAGGGCGATAATTATTGGCGAAAAATTAAGCCACCCAAAGGTCAAACATTTGATTGGGATAAAAACTCGACCTATGTGCAAAAGCCGGGCTTTTTTGATGGTCTGCAAGCCACCGCCGCACCCCTTACCCCGATAAAAAATGCCCGCGTGCTAGCCCTTTTTGGCGATAGTATAACGACCGACCATATTTCGCCCGCCGGCGCGATTAAAGTCGGCAGTCCCGCCGCCAATTATTTACAACAAAATAAAGTAAAGCCCGCCGATTTTAATTCTTATGGTTCGCGGCGCGGCAATCATAAAGTTATGATGCGTGGCACATTTGCTAATATTCGCATTCGCAATCATATGGTTGCCGATAGGGAAGGGAGTTTTACAAAATTACAGCCACAGGGGAAACTCATGTCTATTTATGAAGCGGCAATGATTTATGCAAAAAATAATATCCCGCTTGTGGTTTTTGCGGGTAAGGAATATGGCACGGGATCCAGCCGTGATTGGGCGGCCAAAGGCACGCGGCTATTGGGTGTGCGGGCTGTGATTGCTGAAAGTTTTGAGCGCATTCACCGTGCCAATTTGGCAGGCATGGGGGTTGCGCCCTTGCAATTTATGGAGGGGGATAGTTGGGCCAAGTTAAAACTAGACGGCACAGAGCAAATAAGCATTGACGGATTAGACGGCACGCTTAAACCGCGCCAGCATTTTACAATGACAATTCGGCGCAACAATAATAAAACGCAAAAAATCCAATTACTCAGCCGCATTGACACGCAAGATGAAATTGACTATTTCCGCAATGGCGGCATTTTGCATTATGTCTTACGCCAATTAGCCGCGTGACATAGAATTCGACAGCCGCTTTCGCGTTAGTCGTCCTGCGCTCTTGCTAATTATTCCTGTGATAGCACCTGTACCTAGTCTGTGCCTAGTCTGCACCTAGACTTTGTCTATTCCCGATTGCCGATGAATTGCAAAAGGAATAAGAACATATTGAGGAAATCCAAATATAGGCGCAATGCACCGAAAATTGTTTTCTTCTCAGCAACTTCGCGCGTATCGGCGGCATAATAAATTT
>JAPPQG010000016.1 GCA_028816945.1 Alphaproteobacteria bacterium | reverse complement strand
ATTGGCGGCTTTGGTCTTTGTGGCATACCAACCAGCCTGATTTATGCCCTAGATGAAATAGGGGTAAGCGGCTTGACTGTGATTTCCAATAATCCGGGCATTGACGGGGTTGGCATTGGGCGATTGGTCGATAATCGGCGCATTAAAAAAATGCTCTCTTCTTATGTCGGCAATAATAAGGGATTTGAACAAGCCTATTTGGCGGGCGAGATTGAGGTTGAATTTTGCCCACAAGGCACATTGGCCGAACGCATGCGGGCGGGCGGCGCCGGCATTCCCGGCTTTTATACACGCACAGGGCTTGGTACAATCATTGCCGAAAATAAAGAGATAAAAATATTTGACGGGCAGGAATATATTTTAGAGCGCGGCATTTTCTGTGATTTAGCCCTTGTCAAAGCTGAAATTGCCGATGAAGCAGGCAATCTCATTTATCGCAAAACAGCCCGCAATTTTAATCCAATGGCAGCAACCGCAAGCAAAATGACAATCGCAGAGGCAGAGGAAATTGTCCCTGTTGGTACCCTCAATCCCGACCATATTCACACGCCCGGCATTTTTATCCAACGCCTTATTAAAACCACAGAGGAAAAACAAATTGAATTCGTCAATACCCGCCCGAAAAAAGACAAAGCCCTAACGAGCTAGATTATAGAAAAAAAGTGAGCATATCCCATGCCTTGGACAAGAGATGATATGGCAAAACGCGCCGCCCAAGAACTCGAAGACGGGTTTTATGTCAATTTAGGGATTGGCATTCCAACCCTTATTGCCAATTATATTCCCGATGGCGTCAATGTTGTGTTGCAGTCGGAAAATGGCATGCTTGCGATGGGGCCTTTCCCCTATGAAGGCGAAGAAGACCCTGACCTTATCAATGCAGGCAAGCAGACGGTTACAGATTTGCCTGAATCATCTTATTTTTCCTCCGCTGATAGTTTTGCCATGATTCGCGGCGGCCATATTGATTTAGCCATTTTAGGGGCAATGGAAGTTGCCGAAAATGGTGATTTAGCAAATTGGATGATACCTGACAAAATGGTTAAAGGCATGGGCGGGGCGATGGATTTAGTCGCCGGCGTGCAACGCGTGATTGTCATTATGGACCATACAAATAAAGCGGGCGAGCCAAAATTGCTGAAAGCATGTAGCCTACCGCTAACGGGCAAGGCTTGTGTCGATAGGATTATTTCTGATTTAGGCGTGTTTGATATTACCAAAGCAGGGGTTAAAATTATTGAATTAGCACCCAATGTGACACGCGATGAAGTGGTTGCGAAAACACAAGCCAACATAGCCCCCTAATAGTCGCCAATCACGCCTGCTTTTTTCATGCTTTTTCCGTGCCTTTTATACCTTTTTCATGCCTTTTCATGCCCTTTTCATTTGCTAGCGCACCTATTGTAAAGGCTGACAAATTAGGCGCATTATTTCTCATTATCCCTTATTATTTTTCACTATCCCTTATGGTCTGTCTCATCGGCTTTCGGGCGAGTTTCTTCGGGCATAAAGCCATTGACAAGAAAACATATTTGTTCGGCAATACCCGTTGCATAATCACCAATGCGCTCAATGTTTTTAGTAATAAACAACATATGTGAGCCAGCTGTGACATGTTCAGGTCTATCGCCCATAAGTTGTAATAATTCTTGGAATATGGTTTTGTGCATTTGATCTACTTCGACATCACGCAACCAAACCTGCATAGCTGTATCGGCGTCTGCATTCATATAAGCCTCTAAAACCTGCTGCACCATATGCTGCACAGTTTCACCCATAGATTTTATACTTGTATTAGAGACATCTACCACATCGCCTTTGGCAACCCATTCTATGCGTTTGGCAATATTTTTTGCATAATCGCCCATGCGTTCAAGCATGGTGGCTATTTTCACCGCAACAATAACACGGCGCAAATCGGCCGCCAAAGGAGAGCGCAAAGCAATCAGCGTCAATGCGTCTTCATTGAGTTTGCTTTCTAGCTCATCAATCCGCTTATCATGGGCAACAATCTCATCAATCTGTGTTAAATCATAATTTAATAAGGCTTCCAAAGCCCGCGCAAATTGATTTTGCGTTAATTGGCCGAGTTTAGCAATTTTGCGATTTAACTCTGCAAGATCTTTATCAAAAGCGGAACTAATATGTTGTGTATCTTCCATAATATTATGCTTTCATTCTAACATATTTCCTTTTTTTTACAAATTAGCCTATTTTGCCTGAAATATAGGCTTCTGTTTGCTCGTGTTGCGGGCGGGTAAATATATCGCTTGTATCACCATATTCAATTAACTCCCCAAGGTGAAAATAGGCTGTTTTCTGCGATACACGGGCGGCTTGGTGCATAGAATGGGTGACAATGACAATCGTATAACGTTGGCGCAATTCATGTATCAAATTTTCAATAACCGCCGTCGCCACAGGGTCAAGGGCTGAACATGGCTCATCCATTAACAAGACTTCGGGATTAACCGCAATGGCGCGCGCAATACACAGACGCTGTTGCTGCCCGCCCGATAGGCCTGAGCCTGTATCTGACAAACGGTCTTTAACCTCATCCCATAGCCCTGCACGGCGCAAACTTTTTTTAACAATATGGTCTAACTGCTCTTTATTTTGCGTCATGCCATGAATGCGCGGCCCATAGGCAACATTATCATAAATGGATTTTGGAAAGGGATTGGGCTTTTGGAATACCATGCCAATGCGCGCCCGCAATTCGACAACATCTAATGTTTCATCATAAACATTTTGATTATCCATATAAATATCACCCTCCACACGACAGCCATCAATTACATCATTCATCCGATTCAAGCAACGCAAAAAGGTCGACTTACCGCACCCAGACGGCCCAATAAGGGCTGTTACTTGATTGAGGCGCATATCGAGATCGATATCGAATAAAGCCTGCGCCGCGCCATAAAAAACATTCACACGGCGCGCTTTTATTTTCACCCTGTCTTCTGCCTCTGGTGTTTTGTGTGTTTTTACTGTCTTATCTGTTTCAGTCATTTGCCAAATATCCCGTCATATATTATGCCATGCTACCATCTTTTTTGATAGCGTTTGCGAAGACCAATCGCTGTTGCATTCATAAATAATAAAAATACCAATAAAATAATAATCGCCGCACTGGTTAGCGATTCAAAAGCCCGCTCGGGATTATTCGCCCATATGTAGATTTGTGCTGGCAAAACAGTTGCCTTATCGGTGATATTAGCAGGTTTATCGACAATAAAGGCAAGCATACCAACCATTAAAAGCGGCGCTGTCTCACCTGCGGCACGGGCAATGCCAATAATTGTGCCGGTTAAAATGCCCGGCAGAGCAAGGGGCAAAATATGGTGCAAAATAACTTGCAGACGCGATGCGCCAACCCCCAAAGCCGCCTCACGGATAGAAGGTGGCACAGAAGCCAAAGCGGCGCGGGCGGCAATAATAATAACAGGCAAAGTCATAAGGGCTAAAACCAACCCACCCACTAAGGGTGTGGAGCGCGGTAATTGGAAAAAATTGATAAAGACAGCCAAGCCAAGCAGGCCAAAGACTATTGATGGCACAGCGGCTAGATTATTAATATTAACCTCAATTAAGTCGGTAAAGCGGTTTTTGGGGGCGATTTCTTGCAGATAAATAGCTGCCATAATGCCAATCGGTAGGCTGAAAAGAAGCGTGACAAACATAGTTAGCAAAGAGCCAATCAATGCGCCCTTAATGCCTGCGAGTTCAGGCTCACGGCTATCGCCTGCTAAAAATACATGGCTTGCAAATTGGCGTTTGACGCGCGCTTGGGCGCGCAATTTATCAATCCAAGCAATTTGCTTATCCGATAATAAGCGGTCGCTCTCAGGCAGGGTGCGGTCAATCGCCCCTTTTATAAACAGGTCAAAATCATCTGACGCAGGCAGATAAACTTGCACTTTTTGGCCTACAAAAGACGGGTTGGCAGCAAATTTATGTGCGAGCCTATCAGCAGCCCCTATTGATAATAATTTGCCTAACATGCGTTTATCGCGCCTTGTCTTTACTTCGGGGAATTGTTGATAAAGTGCCTTACGCAATATCGCGTGCCAATTATTATCCTCTATATTTTCTGTCATATCGCCTGCCTGTAAGTCAAAATCAAGGCCAATATAAGTATGCGTAAAGGCGGGTATGGATGAAAAGGCAATCGCGCCTAATAGGGTTATTAAAATAGCACTTGCTAAAAATATCGCCACCACACCATAAAGGCGAAACCGCTTTTCGGCGCGATAGCGCCGCCGCAATAAATCGGCACGAATATAGGGGGTCGGTTTTTCCATTTCTCTATCACTCATAATTTTCACTATATTTGCGGACAATCCGTAAGGCTAAAATGTTGAGGGCTAATGTCATAAAAAATAATAATAGACCAAGTGCAAAAGCGGCTAATGTTTTGGCACTATCAAATTCTTGGTCGCCTGTTAAAAGGACAACAATTTGCACGGTCACTGTGGTGACCGCTTCAAATGGGTTAGCCGTTAAATTAGCCGCCACGCCGGCCGCCATAACAACAATCATTGTCTCACCAATGGCACGCGAAATGGCAAGCAAAATAGCACTCATAATGCCGGGCAAAGCGGCAGGCAAAATAACCTGTTTGACAGTCTCCGATTTAGTTGCCCCCAATGCCGCCGCCCCATCGCGCAGGCTTTGTGGCACAGCATTTATCACATCATCCGATAGAGAAGAAATAATGGGAATAATCATAATACCCATCACCATGCCCGCCGCAAGGGCTGATTCTGACGATAAAGTCAGCCCCAATGCAGCCCCCATATCCCGCATAAAGGGGGCAACCCATAGGGCGGCGAAAAAACCATATACCACTGTTGGAATGCCCGCCAATATTTCAATCGCTGGTTTGACAAAATCGCGTATATTTTGCGTCGCATATTCAGAAAGATAAATAGCCGACATAAGCCCTATCGGCACGGCTACGAACATAGCAATTAAAGTTATCATAAAAGTGCCGACTAAAAGCGGAATTGCGCCAAAAGCCCCCGCGCCGCCGGCTTGTCCTTCGCGTATGGCAATTTGCGGACTCCAATGCAAGCCAAATAAAAACTCACTTATCGGCACTTTGCCAAAAAAGCGCAAAGTCTCAAAAATCAAAGATAGGATAATGCCAAGTGTCGCTAAAATGGCAATCACGGACGCGGCAATCATAAACCAAATGGCAATTTTCTCAATATGCCGACGGGCAGGAAAGCGCAACGCAATACGGCGATAAGCGAACATAAACCCCACCACCGCAAAACTAGTCGCAATGACTGGCAAAATTATCGAGAATGTTTGCTGTATGCGCGCATAATAGGCAACGCCAAGTGTCGTCTGCTCACTCACCATATGGGCCGCAAGCGATCCATTATAAACGGCCTTAACTTGTGCAATTTGAATGTTAAGCGCACCTTGTGATAAAGTGCCAAATATAGTCACAAGTTGCGTCTCTAATAAATAATTCGTCACAAAAGGCGCGCAGGCCTGCCAAATAATAATCAATAGCATAGGTGGCAAGAACACATATAAAGCCAAAAACAGCCCATGAAAATGGTCGACAGAATGCTGTTTTGTGTCTGTTGGCGAAATGGGCGCATGCCCTGTTTCAGTTGTGTCTGTTGGCGAAATGGGCGCCTGCCCTGTTTCAGTTGGCACAGTTGGCACAAGCCTTTGTTGCGCGGTCACTTGTTGTGCTACCACTGAGCGAATGCGTTTTAGCCCTAAAAAATAAGAAAAAACGGCTAGCCCGAAAAGAGTCATAATATAAAGGCTTAAACTCATCGGGCGAACCCTTCACTTATTCGAGAGTTAATTTTTGCAAAACATTAGCATTGTGGCGATAACGCGCCCGCTCTTTTTCGGGCAGTGGAATAAGCCCTTTATCGATGAGATAGCCCTCATCGCCCGCGGCTGATTCGCTCATAAATTCACGCAAATAGGCTTTAATGCCCGGGATTGTGCCAATATGGGCATGTTTGGCATAGACAAATAAAGAACGCGATATTTTATAAGCCCCCGACGCGATATTTTCAAAACTAGGCGCAACGCCATTGACGGCTAGCCCTTTAATTTTATGGCTATTTTGGTCGAGGAAACTAAAACCAAAAATGCCAACCGCTTGCGGATTGGCAACTAATTTATTAACCATAAGATTATCATTTTCCCCTGCATCAATCCACGCGCCATCTTCACGCACTGTATGGGTGAGTTTTTTCCATGCGCTTTTATCCTTTTTCTTTAACGCATTAAGATAGGGCCATGCTTTTGCGCCACCAACCATAGCAAGTTCTTGGAACGCATCACGCGTGCCAGAAGTTGGCGGCGGCCCTAAAATCTCAATATCCCAATTTGGCAATGATGAATCAATATCACGCCATTTTTTGTAGGGGTTTTTGATGAAAGAGCATGCATTTTGCGTGCAATTTTCCGTTGGCACTTGTGCCGCGGTTGCAAGATAAATTTGCTGCAAGGTTAGTTTGGAAGTTGGAGCAGATTTTGCTGTCGCTACAACAATACCGTCAAAACCAATAATCAATTCGGTCATATCAATGCCATTTGCTTGGCATTTTTTGAATTCATTGGCTTTGATACGGCGCGACGCATTGGTAATATCGGGGTGTGCTAACCCAATGCCTGCACAAAATAATTTCATGCCCCCGCCTGAGCCAGTCGATTCAATAACAGGTGTTTTGAATTTTGTTGTACGGCCAAATTGTTCCGCCACCGTACTTGCAAAGGGAAAAACAGTTGATGAGCCAACAATTAAAATTTGATCGCGTGCTTGTGCGACACCCATGCCACCCATGCCACTCATAGCAAAAATAAATGTCATGCCAAAAATAAATGCAATGTTAATGATTGGAACAAGCCTTGTTTTGAACATTTATAGACTCCCGTTATGTGTTCATAAAGGTTGTGAAATAGCGAATCTATGATTCGACTATAATGCCTGATTAAGAATATCGCCTCTATTTGTCAATAAGTTTATCGACAATTTAAGGGTGAAAATTAGCGCGCTGTTGATAAGGGCAGACGGGGCGCATGGGTTGCCATATTGGCCTCGAATAGGGGGCCTAGGAGGGTAAAGACATGGGAGGGTGGAAGACATGAGAGAGATAAAGACATGGTACAGCCTCCCCGGTTCGAACGGGGGACCTCTTGATCCACAATCAAGCGCTCTAACCAACTGAGCTAAGGCTGCCTCTACTTACCCCATGCTTATATCCATATAGAATAATTTGCTATAAATGATATTTCAAGGGATTTTGTATAATCGGCCCTGTATAATCGGCTTATATATAATCGGCTTATGTATAATGGGCGGTGATTCGCCACCCTTCAAATTAAAAGAGGCAAATATGGGTATAAATACACAATCAGAGCTAGCGGCTAATCTCACCATTGGCCCGACCGATCAAGGCATGGTGCGGTTTTTTGTCGAAACCGACAAACACGCCATACCGATGGATTTCACCACACAGGAGACAGAAGAGATTATCGAAGAACTCACAGCCGCTCTAAAAATAGCGAAAACCCACCAAACAGGCGGTGCATAGAATTAGAGAATGTATAGCACTAGCAGGCACAAAGGCTAGCAAGCAAATAGAATTCGGCAGGCAAATATTATTATCAAAAACGCTGTTTGAGCTGCACGCCCCAATAAGCCCCATTAAAGCCATAGGGGGCGGTGCGCCTTGAATAGCTAAAGACGCTAAAACTATCGACAATGTCCTTAATTTTGCCGCCGCGGCTATTATCTATGCGGTTTTGTTCGGGATAATGGTCGAAAATATTATCCCCAAATAGGGTCAGGGTTAGCCCATTATGTGGTTGCCATTGAACCCGCAAATCAACAATATAGGCTTCATCAAATTTCTGCTCGACATAGCCTGTGGTGATATTTTCTGAGCCAATATAACTGCCATAGCGATTCACACTGGTTGAAAAAACCACCCCGCCAAATTGGTAATCAGCCGATAAGGTCACGCGGCTTTCTGGTTGCCATGATTCAATGATTGAGCGGTCGCGTTGGCTAAATAGGTCATTTTCTAATCCCTGCAAGAGGCCCGGCGCGCCAAATTCCCCTTCAATATCTGTTTGTGTAAAATGGAAGGCTAATTTTGTATCCAATCGGCCGCGTTTTATGGGCGGTTGCCATGTGGCGACCATTTCGACGCCTTGTGTTTTTGTGCTTGCGGCATTGATTAAAAATTGTGCGGAGGAGGCTTCTTGGGCGGCAAGAATCGCAAGCGCATTGGCAGACAATAATGGGTTTTGATTACTGACCTGCCCCGACAAAATAATGCGGTCATCAATATCAATCTGGTAGCCGTCAATCGTAAGGGCAAAATTATCTTTTGGCGTAAAGACATAGCCTAAACTTATATTATTGGAGGTCTCTTCTTTTAAGGATGGAATGCCTAATGCCCGCGCCAACGTGCTATCATTGGCAAATGTGCCTGTTTGTTGCAAAACGCCGGCGACAAAAGCCGTGCCAACCGTGTTAAAATATAATTGGTGCATAGAGGGGGCGCGAAAGCCATTATTGAAAGTCGCCCGCAAAGCATGCGCGTCATTTAGCTGATAAAATAGGCTGAGTTTGGCAACCAATATATTGCCGAAGCCGTCATAATCCTCCCACCGCAACGCTGTATTTGCCAGCAAAGCCCCAAATTCACGCGCAATTTCAGTATAAACAGCCAAACTATCACGCTCACGCGATAAAGCATTGCTTGGCCGAAAGCCCGGAAAAACCTGTATGCCCCCCGTTTTACCGCGCACACAGCCGCTTATGCCCGTTAGCGTTTCAGCATTGGCGTCCGTATTGCAATTAAGATAGGATAGGGGCGCGCCAGCGCGAATCTCAAAATTTTCATTTTTCCATTCTGCCCCCGCCGCCACAGAAAATAAGCCAATCTGCCGACTCATATTGAAATTAAGCAGTTTTTCCTCATATGCCATACCGCCTGCATCTGTTTCACGCGGGCTATTTGCGCCAAAACTCGCATTGAGTGAATTGGTAATATAAAAGTCAAATTCATTGCGCCCCTGCGTATAATTTATATCCATATCCCAGCCTGCATATTGGCCTGCCAATTTGAGTTGCCCTGATAAATCGTCAATATCTGTATTGATTTGCGGTAAAAACCCGTCAGGGTAAATGGCGACAATGTTGCGTGTTGGGTCATCGGGTTCGCGGAAAAAACCTGTACTTTGATTATCGCGGGCCGACCAAGAGAGAAAACCGCTTACATCTATATCGCCCCATGTGACTCCCATATTAAGCAGAGCCGTATGGTGTTCGCTTTGCGGGTCGCCAACAATAAAATTATGTCGATTGGCGGTAAATTCCCGCGGGTCACAGCCACTATTATCATTTGCATGGCAACGCTCTATATCGGAACTACCCGCCTCTCCCGCATAAAGCACTGTACCAGACAGGCCTGAACGATTCGTTTTTTCACGGTTGCGATATTCATAGCCGACAAATAAAAACCCATCTTGTGGTAGCTCAAATCCCTTATTGGCAGCAAAGCGGGTCGTCTCCCCGTCATTTTCTGTGGTTTGCCCATAAGATATAAGCATTTCGCCGGGGCTTGTCTCACGCAATTTAATGTTTATCACACCAGCAATCGCATCTGAGCCATATTGTGCCGAAGCGCCATCACGCAAAATTTCAACATTTTCAATAAAACTTGGCGCAAGCGCATTCATATCTGTGCCAGCCGTGCCGCGCCCAACCGATGTATTGACATGCAATAAAGCAGATTTATGTCGCCTTGTGCCATTAAACAGCACCAAAGTCTGATCTGGGTTTAGCCCACGCAAAGTTGCTGGTTTAAGCGAATCTGTGCCGTCGGCAATAGAGGTAGAGGGGAAATTAAAAGCAGGGGCAAGGGCTTGTATGGCGCGCCCTGCTTCACTATGGGCTGTATTGGTAATCGCATCAGCCGTTAATATATCAACCGGGGAAGGCGTTTTAAGGGCTGAGCGTTGCAAAGTGCGGCTTGCCGTTATAACAATTTCATCAATTGGTTGGCCCGTATAAATAGGCGCATAAATAGGTGCAGAAATAGGGGTGGTTTCTTGCGCGGCGCTATTTTGTGGATAAGGGAAAATAGTTATGACAAATAAGCAAAGCAAACATAAATTATTAAGCAAAATAGGTAAATTGTGTCTGTTACGATACATTTTAGTTCCTCTCAATTATACGCCCATCAATTAGCGTGTGTAATTTAATATAGGCTATATGCAAATTATTATAATCTGTTCAAATTATTATAATCTCATTGACATTACAAATATTTAATTCAAATAATATCGATTATTTCATCATATCTCTATATTATAATTATATCTATCGCCATTTTGGCACATCACATGATTAAATAGAGGAACTGAACCAATGACCTATAAGAAAAGATTCTTTCTGATTCCTGCCATTCTCGTCATACTTATATTGATTGGCATTGCTTATTTCACTGGACACGGCCCGATACCAGCAAGCGTTGGCTTAGCACTTACGGATGAAATCGAAATGAGCGTAAAAGATATTGCTTACGCAACAGCAGCAGCAGAAAATTGCAATAAGCAAAATTACTCCGTGAATATGTCAGTGTTGGTTGCGGCAAAGGCGAAATTAAACGATTCGCAAAAAGCCAATTTCGAAAAGATTAAAGCGGAAACATTGACACTCATCAGCGAAAATCCCGATTCGCCGAAAAGAGTCGCTAAAGATTGCAAATCGCTCGACCGTGACTTCCAACGCATAAGCGGTAAAAAAATTATTATTAGCAATTAAGGCGGCAGATAATTTGCTACCAAAGGAATGGCTAATTTAGGGCGGGTGTTCCAGTTTTAAGGCACAGTTACTA
>JAPPQG010000014.1:3034-4161 GCA_028816945.1 Alphaproteobacteria bacterium | reverse complement strand
TATTCTCATCGCCGCCCATAATGTTATTTGTTGGCGATATTTGATTGGCAATTATCCAATCGCATTTTTTGCGCGCCCGTTTGGCGCGGGCTTGTTCTAATAGGCATTCCGTCTCGGCGGCAAAGCCAATAAGCAAGTGAGGGCGTTTTTTATGACTGCCAAGATGCGCTAAAATATCTGGGTTTTCCGCCAAAATAAGGTCTGGCGGGGTGGGGTTTGCGGTCTTTTTCAATTTTTGATTGGGGGGGTGTGCGACGCGCCAATCCGCAACAGCGGCGGTCATAATGGCAATATCACAGGGCAAAGCGGCCTCACAGGCGGCAAGCATTTGGTGGGCGGTTTCGACGCGTTTTGTTGTGATGTTTTCTGGGTCATCTAATTGGACGGGGCCTGAAATAAGCTGCGTTTGCGCGCCAAGTTTCGCTATTTCCCTTGCAATCGCAAAACCCTGCTTGCCCGAAGAATAATTGGTGATATAGCGCACAGGGTCAATGGGTTCATGGGTTGGCCCTGCCGTCACCAAAGCACGGCGCCCTGCTAGGGGCAAATCTTGCGTCCCCTTATTCTGTGTTGCAAAAAACGCCATAACGGCTTCAACAATCGCCTCTGGCTCACTCATCCGCCCCAAGCCTTCCTCACCGCAAGCCATATCGCCAACCGTCGGACCAATCAGTTGAATACCGTCTTTTTGTAATAGTGCCATATTGCGTTGTGTGGCGGGGTGCGACCACATATACATATTCATAGCAGGTGCAATCATAACTGGCTTATCAGTGGCTAAAAGCGTTGTACTTGCTAAATCATTGGCAAGCCCTTGCGCCATTTTACTCATTAAGTCGGCTGTTGCGGGGGCAACAAGCACAATATCGGCGGCACGGGAGAGTTGTATATGCCCCATATCGACTTCATCTGTGAGGTCAAATAGGTTTTGATATATTTTATTGCCCGACAGGCTTGCCAAAGTAAGCGGGGTGACGAATTCGGCCCCTCCTTTGGTTAATATGCACCGCAGCTGTGCGCCTTTGCTCTGTAAGGCGCGTATCAGGGCAGGCGTTTTATAAGCAGCAATGCCGCCGCCAATAATCAATAATATATGGCGATTTTCTAAAATACCATTTTCTAAAATA
>JAPPQG010000014.1:0-2873 GCA_028816945.1 Alphaproteobacteria bacterium | reverse complement strand
AGTCTATAAAATAATCTATAAAAAATGCCCCAATAGGCCTGCCGCCGCCAAAGCAAGGGCAAGCCAAATATATTTACTGACTTTACTATTTTTTTTCAACATATCTGGGTGCAAGCGCAAACCGTCAGGCGTTAATATATGTTCGAGGGCTTGCTGGTTGCGTTCGGCAAGGGCAAGGGTTTCAGGCAGTTTTGAGAGGGAGCGGGCGGCCTTTTGCGCGCCCGTGACGGCTTGCTGTAATATGGCCTCAGCGCCTAATTCGGCTTTTAGCCAATGGCTAACAATAGGCTCAGCCGCTTGCCAAATGTTTAATTGCGGGTCAAGATTGCGCGCCACACCTTCCACAACAACCATTGTTTTTTGTAGCAATAATAATTGCGGCTGGGTTTCCATATCAAATTGCCCTGTGACTTCAAATAATTGAGCCAATAGCCGCGCCATAGATATATTATCTGCATCTTGGCCGCTAATTGGCTCACCAATGGAGCGCAGGGCTTGCGCAAAATCATCGCGATTTTTATGGGCTGGCACATAGCCTGCTTCAAAATGTATATCAGCAATTTTGTGATAATCGCGCGTGATAAAGCCGTGTAAAATTTCAGCAAAAAAGCGGCGCGTATCTGGCGCAAGCCGTCCCATAATGCCTAAGTCAATCATAACAATTGTGCCGTCTGGCTCAATCAATAAATTGCCTTGATGCATATCAGCATGAAAAAACCCATCTCTTAGCGCATGCGTTAAAAAGGCTTGTAGCAAGCGCACAGCTAATGCGGGCAAATCATGGCCGTCTTTTTTCAGGGCTTCAAGGTCAGATAATTTAACCCCATCCACCCAATGCAAAGTTAAAACCCGCCGTCCCGTTGCCTGCCAAATAACCGCAGGCACGCGAATAGACTCATCATTGCGAATATTTTCTGCCATTTCCGAAAGGGCCGCCGCTTCTAGCCGTAAATCCATTTCTAGCACTACACTATCGGCTAGGGTTTGCACGATTTCAACAGGCTTTAAGCGGCGCGCCATTGGCATAAATCGCTCTGTCATGCGGGCGGCAAAAAAGAAACCCGCAAGGGCGGTAGCTAATTCTTTTTCAACGCCGGGCCGCAATAATTTGACGGCTAATTTTGTGCCGTCTGCTAATTGGGCTTGATGCACTTGGGCGATAGAGGCGGCGGCAACGGGTTCGCTCAATTCAGCAAAGACTTGTTCTTTTGGCAGGTCAAGTTCAGCCGCTAAAATGGCATCGACATGGGCCATCGCAAAAGGGGGCAGGCGGTCTTGTAAATGCTGTAAATCATCGGCTAGCACTTGGCCGATAATATCGGGGCGTGTGGCAAGGGATTGGCCGAGTTTAATATAGGCTGTGCCGAGTGCTTCTAAATGGGCGGATAGGGCTTTGCCGCGTGTTTGGGCGGCGAAACGGGGCGCGCCTAATGTCAGCAGGCGGCGTAAAAACCGTATATGGCGGGGGGCTTGTGTGTGAAAATCGGGCGGTAAGAGACTATCTTGGGCGGCCAAAAGGCGGATAAAACGCAGCAAGCGAAACAAGCATATATATTTCATCATGGGTCTATTCCTAACTCACACTTTGCCTATTTTGCCTAATCTTTCCATGCACTATGCAGTGTGGCAATACCGCCGCTCAAACGCTCAAAGCGCACATGCGAAAAACCTGTTGCGGTCAGTAGGTTTGCAAAATCTTCGGGCTTGGGAAAGCGGCGAATGCTTTCTACAAGATATTGATAAGCGGCGCGGTCACCAACAATGAATTGCCCAATATGGGGGATGACATGAAACGACCACATATGATAGAGCCTATCAAGCATGGGCTGATTGACATGGCTAAATTCTAAACAGAGAAAATGCCCGCCCGCTTTCAAAATGCGAAAACTTTCAGCGAGGGCTTTTTCCATATTGGTGACATTGCGAATGCCAAAGGCAATTGTGCATGCGTGCGCGCTTGCGTCTTTTAGGGGCAGGGCTTCGGCATCGCCTTGTATAAAATTGATATGTGCGCTTTTGTTCGTTTTTTGCGCCCGCTTTTGACCGACTTTCAGCATATTATGGTTAATATCAATAATGCTTGCGTGAAAGCCTGTGCCGCTATGTTTGCTTGCCAATAGGGCAATATCGCCTGTGCCACCTGCTATATCAATTAGATGAAATGGGCTAGGGCTTTGTGGCACAGCAAGGGCAGCAACCATATGGGCTTTCCAAACCCTATGTAAGCCACCCGACATAAGATCATTCATAATATCATAGCGGTCAGCGACACGGTCAAAGATCCCGCGCACAAGGTCTTGCTTGCGCTCGGCTGTTACATTTTGATAGCCAAAAGGATATGATTTTTGTCGCTCTGCCATATCATCCATTCTATTTATGATATATTTAATATGTAATTACATATTTATCTATCTATTTTGCCTATATTTTAACCCTATATTTGCTATGCTAGCGGGTAATATTATAGCCTATTTTCATATGCAATATGCCTGAATTACCAGAAGTTGAGACAATTTGCCGCGGGCTTGCCCCTTTGATAAGCAAGCGCCATATTATAGAGGTTTGCCAGCGGCGGGCGGGTTTGCGCTTTCCATTTCCCCGCCAATTTGCAACCCGCCTAACAGGGCGCACAATCCGCCATATCACGCGGCGGGGGAAATTTATCCTTATTCATTTAGATAAAAATCTTGTATGGCTCGTGCATTTGGGCATGAGTGGCCGCTTTCGTTTATGGCCGCCAACTGAAAAACCGATAAAGCCCGCGCGCCCTAACCATTCACGCAACTATGTGCCTGACCATGTCCATGACCATGTGCCAGACCATGTCCATGACCATTTAGCTGTGCGCTTGGATAATGGCGCCGATTTGGTTT
>JAPPQG010000199.1:2255-4172 GCA_028816945.1 Alphaproteobacteria bacterium | reverse complement strand
CGCCCCTTATGCGTTGAAAAAGGGCAACAAATCCGCCCGAATCTGCCCGAATCCGTCCCAATCCGCCCTATCTGCCAAATTGGCTTGCCAAAAAGGGCGTTTTATTGTTTAATCAATAATAGCGAGTGAGTTGCGTTATGAGACCCCAGATTCCCCTTATTTTCTTTTCCTTATCACTTTTCCTTGCCATACAGGCCCTTGCTATGCAGCTTGCCCGCCCTGCTCTTGCAGGCCGCCCTCGTCTTGCGCTTGGCCTGTTTTTATCCCTGTTTTTATCCCTATTTTTATTTATGGACGCACCGATACAGACCATAGCAACTGTCAAGGCGCACACCGACCCCGAACACAGTTCTAGGCCAAACACCGAGCAAGACGCCCAACAGCCCGCAAAGCAAAACAGGGAAGAGCCTCCCAAGCAAACAACTACACCTACGCAACCCACCCCCAAAAGCGCCATCGATGATTATCAAAAAGGCTTACAAGCTGCCATTCAAGGCGATTATGACACAGCCCTTGAATGGTACCATAAAGCGGCCGAAGCAGGCTATGCCAACGCCCAAAGCAGCCTAGGCTGGATATATCATACAGGCGAATTTGTGCCGCGCGATTATGAAAAAGCCTATTACTGGACACGCAAAGCCGCCACGCAGGGCGATATTCGGGCGCAATATTATCTCGCCATAGCCTATCGCAATGGCGAAGGCGTAACACCAGACCCCGCACAGGAACTCAAATGGCTACGCAGTGCCGCCCAACAAGGCGATATATTAGCGCAAACCGCATTAGGCCAAGTCTATATCAATGGCGAACTCGTGCTGAAAAATTATGAAACAGGCATTGAATGGATTACCAAAGCCGCCAATCAAACCTATGCCGAAGCACAATATATATTAGGCAAAATATATCTAGCAGGCAAAATTACCGCAAAGGACGAGCAAACGGCTTATAAATGGTTTCTATTGGCTATCGTCTATGGCGATGAGCGGGCGCAAGAATATATTACTATATTAGAGGGAAGCCTGTCTGCTACGCAGATTGCCAACGCCCAAAATGAAGCAACAGAATGGAAAAACCAATTTAGCAATGACAGACATTTGACAGGTGGCACAGAATAGGGCAATTTTGCGCCCATGATGTCTCAGCCTGAACGAGCAATAGAACATATAAGCGGCCTACACATAATTGCCGAACAATATGACGCCCTCTTATGCGATGTATGGGGGGTGGTGCATAATGGCATTGCCATATATGAAGGCGTGGCCGAATGCCTGCAAACATGGCGCGCCCAGCGGGGGCCTGTGCTGCTTTTAACCAATGCGCCCCGCCCCGCCCAAGCCGTGCAAAACCGCCTCGATAGTCTTGGCATGCCGCCAAATACTTATGACGGGATTTTATCATCGGGCGATGCCACCTATGAGATGTTAAAGCAGCGCGCCGCACAAGGGCAAGTCTGCCATTTTGCCGGCGCTTTGCAAAAAGATGAAATGCTCTTACAAGGCATTGACCTCGAATTCGCCCCCGTCGAACAAGCCGATTTTGTCCTATTGACAGGGCTTATGGATGATAAGGCCGAAACGCCTGCCGATTACCAACCAGCGATCGATAAATGGAAGCAGAAAGATTTGCCCGTTATTTGCGCTAACCCCGATAGGGTGGTTGAGTTTGGCGGTAAAATTCTTTATTGCGCCGGCGCAATAGCAGAGATTTACGAACAACAAGGAGGCGAAGTTATTTGGGTCGGCAAACCCTACCCCCCCATTTATGATAAAGCCCTACACAGGCTTGCCGAGCTAAGCGGGCTAGCTAAGCCGCGTGTGCTAGCCGCAGGAGACGGCTATACAACCGATATATTAGGCGCAAATAAAGCTGGCCTAGATATTATATTTGTAACAGGCGGGCTAGCCGCAAGCGAACTAG
>JAPPQG010000199.1:0-2223 GCA_028816945.1 Alphaproteobacteria bacterium | reverse complement strand
CAAGCCGTCGCCCAATTTCTACAAAGCCATAACGCACACGCAACCTATTTCACCCAATCTCTAATCTGGTCGCAAAACTAATATATCGCAAAGCCCATGAAGGATTTTTATACATTGCAAACAATGCCCCCCGAAGCACGAGGGGGGGTGGTCGTTATTGGCAAATTTGACGGTGTCCATAAAGGCCATCAAAGCGTGATAGAAACCGCCCGCGCCAAAGCGGACGCACTAGCTGCTGACATAAAACAGCAGAAAAAACATAAAACCGAACCCGCATCTATACCCTTAATTGTGTTGATTTTTGACCCCCACCCGCGCCAATTCTTTGACCCCAATGCGCCAAGCTTACAACTAACCCGCCTAACACGGCGCGCCCAATTACTTAAATCAATCGGGGCTGACTTTATTATTGTTTTGCAATTTGATGAGGCTTTGGCAAATATGGCGGCCGATGATTTTATAAGCGATATTTTATGCCGCCAATTAGCCGTCAAAGCTGTTTGTGTCGGCCAAGATTTTCGCTTTGGCAAAGCCCGTAGCGGCACAACCGCCCAACTCAAAGCAAAAGGAAAAGAACTAGGCTTTGAACTCGTCCTATTGGATATTGTAAAGCCCGATATACCAAATGCCCGCCCCTATTCCTCAACCGCCATTCGCGCCTATCTCACACAGGGTGATATGCAGGCGGCCGCTAACATGCTAGGCTATTTCTGGCGATTGGAAGGGGTGGTGGAAAAAGGCGATGGCCGCGGCCGCCAACTTAATGTCCCAACCGCTAATCTTGCTGTAACAGACTATCACCTGCCACGTTTTGGCGTCTATGCCATACAGGCCGAACAGATAGAAGATAAAGGCAACGCCACAAGTGGCAGATTATTTGACGGGGTCGCCAATCTTGGCATTCGCCCTAGTTTTGATGCCTCTCAACCAAAATTAGAAGTGCATTTATTTGATTTTGACGGCGATTTATATGGTGCCATGCTCTGTGTCTCCTTGATTGCCTTTATCCGCCCTGAAAAGAAATTTGACGGCACAGATGCGCTTGCCAAACTAACCGCACAAATTGCCGAAGATGCCGCCCGCGCACGGCAAATACTTGCCAGCCTAGACGCAGTTTGCTAAAACCGCCTAATCATGGCCTGCCCTAATAATAGTTTATTTTCAAAATGCCACACGCGAAATAATGAACCTAAATGACTCTAAAAAATGACAGATGAAACGCGCAATTATAGGGAAACTCTGCATTTACCGCAGACGGATTTTCCAATGAAAGCAGGCTTGCCAACAAGTGAGCCTAAAATACTCGCCCATTGGCAGAAGCTTAATCTTTATGAGCGGTTGCGCCAACAAAGCGCAGAGTGTGAGAAATATATTCTCCACGATGGCCCGCCCTATGCAAATGGTGAGCTACATATTGGCCATGCCTTAAATAAAATTCTTAAAGATATTATCACACGCGCCCAGCAAATGATGGGGAAAAATGCTATTTATGTGCCGGGTTGGGATTGCCATGGGTTGCCGATTGAATGGAAAATTGAGGAAAAATATCGCGCCGCAGGCAAAGATAAGGACAATGTGCCGATTATTGAATTCCGCGCTGAATGCCGTAAATTTGCTGATAAATGGATGGCGATACAAAGCGAACAATTCCAGCGTTTTGGCATTATCGGGGATTGGGCGAAGCCTTATACGACAATGGATTTTGCGGCAGAGGCGGCGATTGTCGAGGAATTTCAAAAATTTATTATGAATGGTAGCCTATATCGTGGCGCAAAACCTGTTATGTGGTCAGTGGTGGAAAAAACAGCCCTTGCCGAAGCCGAAGTTGAATATGCGGAACATGTCTCGCCAACTATTTTTGTGAAATTCAAAATTAAGAGCTCAACAGATAAAGCACTAAATAAAATTATAAGTGAGGCAGGTGGCGAAGCAAGTGACGAAGCAGGCGGCGAAGCAAGGGGCGAAACAAATGGGGGGGTAAGCCTTGTGATTTGGACGACAACGCCTTGGACGATTCCCGGCAATCGCGCCGTGGCTTATTCAAAACAACTTTCCTATGGCCTATATCGCATCAATTATCCCGCTCCCGCTAGTAGCGAATGGCTTATTTTTTGCGATAGTCTAGCCGAACAGGCTATGCACGCGGCCGGCATTGAAGATTATAGCCGTGAGGGCGATATTGATATGCAACAGATTAGCACATGCGCGCATCCCTTTGCCGAA
>JAPPQG010000015.1 GCA_028816945.1 Alphaproteobacteria bacterium | reverse complement strand
AACCCTAAGGTTAAAAGAGCGATTGCCCAGTCATCTGCTTATGTGAGATTATGCCTGTTGTGCGTATTCGTCAAGTGCTTAACGAAACCCATTTATTAGCACAACTGACGCACCACTTGCAGGCAGGCGCGGGTCTCCCTATCGGCGCGCCCGTCAATTTGCTGTGGGCGGAAATGGCGTTGGAAGGCGCAAATCACGGCTTTTGTATCTGCCCCATAAAATCCGTCTATCCTTGTACCATAGCCAAAATCGGCTAAATCTGTTTGTAATTGGCGCACCTGCTCGCCTTTATCATCAACACAAAGCACTTTATCTGCCCTGTTTTGTTTTATTGCGCTTTGTTTTATATCGTCCATTTTATCTTTTATCTGTTTTTGTTGCGGCCAAAGGCCAATGTCGCGGGCGGCAAGCCATGCCCAATCAAAAGCTTCGCCCGGGTCTATTTTGCGGGCGGGCGCAACATCGCTATGGCCTAATATGCGTTGAGGAGGAATGTTATAACGGGCAAGCAGTTGGCTTGCTAAATCGGCACAAGCCTCCATTTGCGCTTGCGGGAAAGGGTCGCATGTGCCGTCTGCATTATGGCCTTTATGGGCTAACTCAATGCCGATAGAGCAAGCATTTATATCATTTTCCCCCGCCCAATACGCGACACCCGCATGCCATGCGCGGCGCGCTTCATCAACAAGCACAAAAATACCGCCCCCCTCATCAATCAAATAATGTGCTGAAACTTTGCTTTGGCGGTCGCAAAGCCGCTTTAAGGCACTATGTGCGGTTGGCAAGCCCGTATAATGCAGAACCAGCATATTTATCGCTTGGTTTGGCGGGCGGGCATTATGGTTGGGCGATGGGTGATTAAAAAAACTTGTCGTCATTTGAATCTTCTATAATTTCTTTATCTCTAGCTTGCTATTTTAGCATATTTTATTTGCTTAGATTGGACTTTATGCATGGGATATTACACTAGATATTATATTGGATATTATACATGAGATATGTACATGGCTGAAAAACCCCCCGCTTTACTTTTTGACCTTGACGGCACATTGGTTGAGACATTGCCCGATTTATGCGCGGCAACCAATTTCATTTTAAGAAAACATGGGCTTGCCGCCATAGATGAAAATCAAATACGCGGCATGATTGGCGGCGGAGTGCGGCAAATTTTACAACATGCCCTAGCCAATTATGATATTCATTTTGCGCCTGAAAAATTAGATAATGAAGTAGAAGAACTGATTGCCAATTACCACGACCATATTGCCGACCAGAGTCATATTTTTGACCATGTCTTGCCAATTCTCGACCGTGCGCAAAAGGCCAATATCAAACTTGCCATTGTAACCAATAAACGCTATGCGCTTGCCAAACATTTGCTTGCCACACTTGGCGTGCAAGATTATTTCCCTGTCATTATTGGCGGTGATACATTGCCAACCCGCAAGCCTGATAAGGCCATGCTTGTCGAGGCCATAAACCAGCTAGACGCTGACCCGAAAAAAACAATTATGATTGGCGATAGTGAAGCAGATATTTTGGCAGCTAATGCGGCCAATATAAAATGTGTTTGTGTGCGTTTTGGCTATCGGCAAATATCAACAGAGGAAATGCAAAAAAAGGGCGCGCTTTTAATTGATAATTATAAACAATTACCGCAACTGCTAACCCATATCAATCCTGTTTTTGCCCCCTTACAGTTTGAAGGGCAGGCTGAATAGCGCACTTACTTATTATTTATCTGACTCATGCAGGGCGGGCGCAAACCAATTTAATGTCTCCCGCAAACGCGCAACAGCCCCAATAATAATAATAGAAGGTGGCTCTAATTTGGCTTGCGCCGCCTCTCTAGCCGCATTGGCAAGTGTCGTTTCTAAAACAAATTGCCGCGCTGTTGTCGCATGGGTGATAATGGCAACCGCTTCATCGCCTGCCCGCCCTGCCTGCATTAACAAATCGGCAATCACCGCCAAACGGCTCATCGCCATATAGACGACAATGACGGGCGAGCCTTGTGAAATGGCAGCCCAATCCAATAATTCGGTTTTATCTGTGCCTGCTAAATGGCCTGTCACAAATGTTACGGCATGATTTATATCACGGTGTGTGACGGGAATGCCTGCATATTCGGGCGCGGCAATCCCTGCTGTGACGCCGGGGATAAGGCGAAAGGGAATATTTTCTTGCACGAGGCGTTCTGCCTCCTCACCACCGCGGCCAAAAACAAACGGGTCACCGCCTTTCAGCCGTAATACGCGTTTGCCTTCGCCGGCAAGGGCAACCAATTTATTAGAAATATCTTCTTGTTTCCAAAATGGTTTGCCACCGCGTTTGCCTGCATAAAATGTCTCACTATCAGCCCGCGCAAGGGCTAATATATCCTCACTGACAAGCGCATCATAAACAATACTATCAGCCTGTTGCAGCGCATTGACAGTGTGTAGAGTCAATAGACCAACATCGCCCGGCCCCGCCCCCGCAAGCCACACCCAACCCGGCATAAAGCGCGGCAAGCCCGCAAGTTTAATATCAGGCGTTGGCGTATCGCTCAATGTGAGGCGCACAATATCTTGCTTTAATGATTCCATAATCTATCCATAGTTTATATGAATTATAAAATAAACAGTTTTCATCAAATCTAGCATAGCCAAACGCAGCATATATGGCTATATTATCGAGCAAATTATATAAGTGAGATAATTCGTTCATGTCTAACATCACTATCAATAAAGCCACATTAAATAAAGCCCCTGCCGCATTGACAGACAAGCCACTTATTGCGCCTTTTGGCTTTCGCGAATATGACGCAAGGTGGCTGTTGGACGATGAAATTAACTTATCAGGCATGCGGATTTTGGGATTGGGACTTGGCACAATATTACATGAATTAGCCAATATAGATGAGATAGAAGCGAATCACCCACGCATTATAGTTGGGCATGATTTCCGCGCCTATTCACAATCTGTCAAAGAGGCTTTGATATATGGGCTGATAGAGACAGGTTGGCAGGTTTATGATATTGGCCTTGCCCTATCGCCTATGGCTTATTTTGCCCAGTTTGCTCTCAATGTGCCATGTGTGGCTATGGTGACGGCAAGCCATAATGAAAATGGTTGGACGGGCGTAAAAATGGGCGCAAAGCCGCCGCTTACTTTTAGCACAGAGGAAATGGACTTATTGCGCCGCACTGTATTAGAAAGTGGATTAGAAGGTAAAATCAAAAAACGAGCGGGCGGGGCTTATTTTTCTATCGCCAATATGGCCGACCATTATATGGCCGATTTAACCGCACGGCCAAAATTGCCATGTCACTTAAAAACCGTTATCGCCTGTGGCAATGGCACCGCCGGCGCTTTTGCGCCACATGTTTTATCTGCCATAGGTGCCGATATTGTTCCTTTGCATTGCGAACTAGACCATAGTTTCCCGCATTATAACCCCAATCCCGAGTCGTTAAAAATGCTCCATGATTTGCGTGATAAAGTGCTTGCCACGCAAGCCGATATTGGCTTTGCCTTTGACGGCGATGGCGACCGATGCGGTATTGTCGATAATCAAGGGCGGATTATTTTTGCTGATAAAATTGGCGTTTTGCTTGCCCGCCATTTTGCCGCCACGCAAAAACATGCGCGCTTTATAGCCGATATTAAATCGACAGGCCTATTTATGAGCGACCCGATATTGAAAAAACATGGCGCGCAAACGGCGTATTGGAAAACTGGCCATAGTTATATGAAACGACATTTACACACAACAAAGGCTTTGGCGGGCTTTGAAAAATCGGGGCATTTTTTCTTTAATGCCCCCATTGGGCGCGGCTATGATGACGGCATTTTAGCCGCCCTTGCCCTATGCGATATGCTCGCCCAAAACAAACCGCATTCTATGGCAGACTTATATGATTCACTGCCACAAACATGGAGTTCGCCAACCATGGCGCCTTATTGTGCGGATGATAAAAAATATGATGTGGTTGCCCGCGCCACTGCTTATTTTGAGAAATGCCAAAAAGAAGGCAAACAATTACTCGGCCAAGCCATACACAATGTGGTGACAGTAAATGGCGTGCGTATCACACTTGCAGACGGCACATGGGGGCTTATCCGCGCCTCTTCTAATAAACCGTCCCTTGTTGTTGTGGTGGAAAGCCCAATAGGAGAGCAAAATATGCGCGC
>JAPPQG010000164.1 GCA_028816945.1 Alphaproteobacteria bacterium | reverse complement strand
GTCATTAAAAGCCGATTATATAGGCGAACGACCCTATATGGCAAGTAAAAAAGGCAAGCAAATATGGTTGTAAATATGAGCGCAAATATAGCCCATAAATTAGGCACATGTGCCTTTATAAATTGCCGAGAAAGTCTAAATAGCCTTGTAAAATATAGCTAGCGGCGAGCTTATCTATGAGTTTGGCGCGTTTGGCACGGCTCATATCGGCCTCGATCAAAGTGCGTTCAACAGCCTGTGTCGATAGGCGTTCATCCCATAAAATGGCTGGTATATTGTGGGTGGGGGGTTGTTCTTCTGTTTGCGGGCGAGCAAAATAATTGTGAATGAAAGCCCTTGTGGCTTGCGCCCGCGGCCCTTCTGAACCGTCCATATTATAGGGCAAGCCGACCACCAAAGCGCCAATTTTTTCCCGTATAATAAGCGCATCTAAATATGCTGCATCAAGGCTAAATTTCCTGCGCTGAATTGTCTCCAAAGCCGTTGCAATCTGCCAATTTGTGTCCGATAGGGCTAGCCCAATGGTTTTCGTGCCAAGGTCAAGGCCGAGCATTTTTTGCCCCCGCATAAGCAGAGCAGGCAGGGTTTTTGGGTCATCAATAAGTGCCATAAAGCCATTATAGCATTGTTTGTCTTTATTTGCCCGATTTGCTTGTTAGTCTTGCGATAAAATGTTTTGAGTGTTAATTTAAGCGGTCGAAGTCATAAAATTAAAAAGGCTATAATAAAAGGCTATAATATGTCCGCAAAAAACCATAAACCTATTGATGAAGCAACCATACGCCATATCGCCCAGCTTGCCCGTCTTGCTTTGCCACCGCAAGATAGCGCACAGCTTATCAAAGAATTAAATGAGATTTTAGGCTTTGTCGAGCAGTTGAACGAAGTCAATACTGAAAATATCCAGCCTATGACAGGGGCGATTGAGGCGCAAATCAAACAGCGCGATGATATTGTCAATGACGGCGGCTATGTCGATAAAATTATAGCCAATGCGCCCGTGCAAGATGATGATTATTTTGCTGTGCCAAAAGTGGTCGAATAAACAGGGCGCATAATATGAGTGAATTAACCGCATTGAGTTTAGCAACTGCCCGCGATGGCTTACAAGCGGGCGACTTTACCGCTAGCGAATTAGTGCAAGCCCATATTGCCGAAATGGAGTCTGCCCGCGCCCTTAATGCCGTTATATTAGAGACGGCCGAACAAGCCCTCACTATGGCAAAAGCGTCTGATGCGCGTTTGCAAAAGGGCAAAGCAGGCGCATTAGAGGGTTTGCCGATTGGCGTTAAAGATTTATTTTGCACTGAAAATATACGCACAACTGCTTGTTCTAAAATTTTAGATAATTTTGTTCCCCCCTATGAAAGCACAGTGACAGAAAATTTATGGGCGGCAGGCGCGGTGCAATTTGCCAAACTCAATAATGATGAATTCGCGATGGGGTCATCTAATGAAACCTCTTGCTTTGGGTCGGCTTTGAATCCATGGCGGCGCAAGGGCGAAGATAAAGATAAACCGCTTGTGCCGGGTGGCTCATCAGGTGGCTCAGCCGCCGCTGTTGCCGCCCACATAGGCGTTGCGGCCCTTGCCACAGATACAGGAGGCTCTATCCGCCAACCCGCCGCCTTTACAGGCACGGTTGGCTTAAAGCCAAGCTATGGGCGTTGCTCGCGTTGGGGCATTATTGCCTTTGCCTCTTCATTAGACCAAGCCGGCGCGATTACCCGCAATGTGCGTGATGCGGCTATTTTATTGGGCGTTATGGCAGGCGCAGACGACAAAGATACAACCTGTATTGATTTGCCTGTGCCGAATTATGAAGCCGCATTGAGTGGCGATATAAGGGGTTTGAAAATTGGCATTCCAAAAGAATATCGCATAGACGGCATAGCGGCGGATATTGAGCGTCTCTGGCAACAAGGCATAGATTGGTGCAAGCAGGCGGGGGCGGAACTTATCGATATTAGTTTGCCACATACAAAATATGCCCTGCCTGCTTATTATATTATTGCCCCTGCCGAAGCCTCCTCTAATCTTGCCCGCTATGATGGCGTGCGCTATGGCTTACGCAAAGCGGGGCGCGATATTACAAACATGTATGAAGAGACACGCGGTGCGGGCTTTGGGGCGGAAGTGCGGCGGCGTGTTCTAATCGGCACATATGTATTATCGGCGGGCTATTATGATGCTTATTATCTTAAAGCCATGAAAGTGCGCCGCCTGATTGCTGATGATTTTGCCAAAGCCTATGAGAAATGCGATATTGTGCTAACGCCAACCACACCTTCGGCCGCTTTTGGTGTGGGGGAAAATATAGACGACCCATTAGCTATGTATCTTAATGATATTTTGACTGTGCCTGTTAATTTGGCAGGCTTGCCGGGTATTTCTGTGCCAGCGGGATTGGATTCGCAAGGCTTACCGCTTGGCTTGCAGTTGATTGGGCGTCCTTTTGATGAAGAAACGCTTTTGCGTGCCGCCCATGTGCTTGAAGAGGCCGCCCAATTCACAGCACAGCCTAAACAATGGTGGAAAGAGCAGAATGGGGTTGTGAGTTGATGACAGAAAATAAAAATCTTATTACCGGCGCAACAGGGGATTGGGAAATTGTGCTTGGCCTTGAAGTGCATGCACAAGTGCGCTCCGCGGCAAAGCTTTTCTCAGGCGCGGCAACCGATTATGGCGGCGAACCAAATACACAAGTTAGTTTTGTCGATGCTGCCATGCCCGGCATGTTGCCTGTGATTAACCGCAAATGTGTAGAGCAAGCAATTCGCACAGGGCTTGGCTTGCGGGCGAAAATCAATTTATTTTCTGTCTTTGATAGGAAAAATTATTTTTACCCCGACCTGCCACAAGGCTATCAAATTTCACAATATCAACAGCCGATTGTTGGCGAAGGCGCATTATTGATTGAACTAGAAGACGGCACAGAAAAATCAATCGGCATTGAGCGATTGCATTTAGAGCAGGATGCGGGCAAATCCATGCATGACCAACACCCTGAATTGAGTTTTGTCGACCTTAATCGCTCGGGCGTAGCATTGATGGAAATTGTTTCTAAACCTGATATGCGTTCAGTCAGTGAAGCGCAAGCCTATGTCAAAAAACTCAGAGCTATATTGCGTTATCTTGGCACATGTGATGGCAATATGGAGCAGGGCAGTTTGCGGGCTGATGTGAATGTGTCTGTGCGCAAACCCGATGCAGATTATGGCACGCGTTGTGAAATTAAAAATGTCAATTCTATTCGCTTTATCGGGCAAGCGATTGACTATGAGGCGCGCCGCCAAATTGCTGTGTTAGAAGATGGCGGTAAAGTCATACAAGAGACGCGCCTATTTGACCCGCAAAAGGGTGAGACACGGGCGATGCGCACAAAAGAAGAAGCCCATGATTATCGCTATTTCCCCGACCCTGATTTAGTGCCATTGACTTTCACGCAGGCTTGGGTGGATGAAATTGCTGCCACTTTGCCCGAATTGCCCGATGCAAAAAAGGCGCGCTTTATAGAGGCTTATGGCTTAACAGCCTATGATGCGAATGTGCTAGTTGCCGAAGCTGAAATTGCCGATTTTTTTGAAGAAGTGGTAACAAATGGCAAGACGTTCCGTGATGCCAAAGCGGCGGCCAATATGGTGATTGGGTCAGTCTTTGCTGGTTTGAATAGGCTTGGCAAGCCACTTGCCGAAAGCCCGATAAGTGCCACCCAAATAGGCCAATTACTTGACCTTGTCAGTGCGAATATAATTTCTGGACGCATAGCCAAAGATGTATTTGACCTTATGTTTGAAGAGGGCAAATATCAAGGCAAAGACCCGATGCAGATTGTCGAAGAAAAAGGCTTACAGCAAGTAACAGATATGAGTGTTATTGAAAAAGCCGTCGATGAAGTGCTAGCCGCCAATCCCGAAAAAGCGGCGCAAGCAAAAGAAAAGCCAAAACTTGCCGGCTGGTTTGTCGGCCAAGTCATGCAAGCCACAGCAGGCAAGGCAAATCCGCAAGCCGTCAATCAGCTTATTCGTGAAAAACTTGGTTTAGATTAGGCTATCTTAAATGAGTCTAGACGAGTCTAGCCTAAATGAGTCTAGACGGGTTTAGCCTAGACGAGTCTAGCCTAGCTTAGACGAGTCTAGCTAGTCTTTCTTATTGTCTTGTGGCTCGTCCCTTTTGCCCTGTGCGGTTTGC
>JAPPQG010000137.1 GCA_028816945.1 Alphaproteobacteria bacterium | reverse complement strand
TAATTGCCGATTTTACCTGCGAAAAAAATAATGCGAGGGGCGGTGTTTATTATGAGGCGGGCTTTGCTCATGGATTGGATAAACAGGTTATTTTTACAGTTAGGGAAGATTGCGCAGAGCATGTGCATTTTGACACAAGACAATTTAATCATATTATTTGGGAAGAAAAAGATAATGAGTTTCGGGATATAAATGGGGAAGGACGAACAGTTGGTGAAGCACTAGTAAATCGCATTAAAGCAACCATTCCACCATTAGAGCAGGACAGGCAAGACAATAGATGACGCAGGCGTGGCAAAGTGCTAGATTGCCTATATGACGACAGACACTGCTTCTCAGCTTGATGAATTTTGTGCGGCGCGGCTTGCCGCGCTCGAAAAGCAAGATTTAAGGCGCTATTTAGCGACAACCAAACGGCAAGGCAAGGCCCAAACTCTACACAAGACTCTACATAGGGCTAACAAACCGCCCGCATTAGATGAAACGCGGGATAACATGAGGGATAAAACGCGGGACAAGGCGCGGGATGAAATAACACCCATTCAAACAGAAGCAGGCGCGAAAACACCGCCCGCCCAAAATGCAACGCAGGACAAGGCCCTGCTCTCTTTTTCATGCAATGATTATTTGGGGCTAGCCCATCATCCTGCTGTGATTCAAGCGGCGCAAGAAGCGGCCGCCGAATATGGCGCAAGTGCGGGGGCGTCGCGGCTGGTCACAGGCAATCATCCGCTTTTTGCCACTTTGGAGGCGCAACTTGCCGAGCTTAAACAAACGCAAGATTGTGTGGTTTTCGGTTCAGGCTATCTTGCCAATATCGGGCTTATTCCCGCCCTTGCCACAAGCCGCGATTTGCTTCTTATTGATGAACTTGCCCATGCCTGTATCTATGCGGGCGCGCAATTAAGCGGGGCGGAAATTATTCGCTTTAAGCATAATAATATGGCGGAGTTAGAAACCCATTTAGCCCAGCGGCGCGGGGCTTATGAAAAATGCCTTTTGCTTACCGATGGCGTGTTTTCTATGGATGGCGACCTTGCGCCTTTGCCACAAATGCGCCACCTTGCCGACCAATATAATGCTTGGCTTATCACTGATGACGCACATGGGATTGGTGTTGTTGGCGGTGGGCGGGGCAGTTCGTTTGCCTTTCAGCCCGCCGTCAAACCCGATATACAAATGGGGACGCTTTCCAAAGCCGTTGGCAGTTATGGCGGTTATGTTTGCGCAAGTGCCACTGTTTGCGCCTTTTTGCGCAACCGCGCCCGTCCCTTTATCTATTCCACAGGTCTGCCGCCCATGAGTGCCGCCGCCGCGATTGCTGCTTTGCAGCTTATCGCCACTGACCGCAGCTTGACAGAACGCCCGCTTGCCCTTGCCCGCCAATTTTGCGCGCAAATTGGATTAAGTGAGCCGCAATCGCCTATTGTGCCGATTATTTTGCGCACCGCCAAAGCCGCCTTGCAGGCCTCAATGCAGCTCGCCCAAGACGGCTATCTCGTGACCGCCATTCGCCCGCCAAGCGTGCCTGAAAATACTGCCCGCTTGCGCGTTGCATTTAGTGCCGCCCATACAATGGAACAGGTTGCGCAATTTGGCGCGCGCGTCAAACAGATTTTGCAAACAATAGCCGATGAAAAAATGACTGATGAAACAATGGCTGATGAAACAATGGCTAGCGATATTGCCAAACCTGCCGAACCTGTCTTGCAGGAAAAATAATGCGCGCCCTTTTTGTCACAGCAACGGGAACGGATATTGGCAAAACCTATCTCACCTGTCGACTCGTCGAGCAGGCAAAAGGGCGTTTGGCAGCATTAAAACCAATTATGAGCGGTTTTGATGCAAGCGATATAAAGACAAGCGATAGCGGGCAATTATTAAAATCTATGGGGCGGGCGCAAACATTAGAAGAAGTGGAAAAAATATCCCCTTGGCGGTTTGCCGCCGCCCTATCGCCCAATATGGCGGCCGCCCGCGAAGACCGCCAACTCGCTATTGATGAAATTGTTAGTTTTTGCCACAAAGCAAGCCAAGAATGCGCCCCCGCGATTCCTTTAATTGAAAGTGTTGGCGGGGTGATGGTGCCGCTCAATGCAAGCCACACCACACTTGATTGGCAAGTAGCACTTGGCGCACCCTGCCTACTAATTGCTGGCACTTATCTTGGCGCACTCTCGCATAGTTTAACGGCTTTAACTGTGTTAGCGCATAAAGGCATGCGCCCTATCGCTTTGCTCCTCAATACATCGCCCGATAGTCCCGTCTCGCCCGATGATATGGCACAAACAATCGGCCAATATCACCCCGACCTGCCCCTCTTTATTATCCCGCGCAACAAAAACCACAATACAGACATTATGCCGTCGGCTTTGCTAGATCTTATTTTCGCACAATTCCCCGCGCAATAGGTCCGCACAACAAGCGCACACATAAACGCACAATAGGCACACACATAGACGCGCAATAAGCGGGCTAGCCCGCTAATTTAGCAAGCCGTTTGCGTTGGGTGGAGTTTGGAATATGCATGGCTTCTCGATATTTGGCGATTGTCCGCCGCGCAATATCAATACCATCGGCTTGCAGGGCTTTAACAAGGGCTTCATCGGATAAGGTTTTGCTAGCCGTTTCGGCAACAATCAATTCCTTAATGCGCGCCCGCACCGCTTCGGCCGAATGGGCAGAGCCATTATTATTATGATTGATTGCCCCGCTGAAAAAATAGCGCATATCAAAAACGCCGCGCGGCGTTTGCACGAGCTTATTGGCTGTCACACGGCTAACCGTGCTTTCATGCAAGTCAAGTTCCTCAGCTATATCGCGCAATATCATGGGCTGTAAATGATGAACGCCTTTTTCCAAAAAAGCATGCTGGCGGCGGGTAATTTCCCGTGCCACTTGTAAAATCGTGGCGGCGCGTTGATTGAGTGCTTTGACAAGCCATTGCCCAGATTGAAAACATTTATTGAGATATTTGCGGTCTTGTTTAGACATTTTGCGTGCCGCCAATTCCTCCCAATAGCCGTCTAGCAATAGAATTTTCGGCAAACTCTCTTCGTTTAATTCAACATGCCATGTGCCGCCTTGTTCGCGGATAATCACTTCGGGCGGGCGGGTTTGCAAAATATCATTTTCAAAAGCACGCCCCGGGTGCGGGTCAAGCGGGCGCAATTCATGTATCATGCGGTTGAGGACAGTATGGCTAACATCGCATTTGCGGGCAAGGGTGGATAATTCGCCTTTCATAATCAATGGCAGGTTTTGCACCAACACATTATAAGCAGGCGTCCAAAGATTTTTATACTGTAATTGCAAATTCAAACAATCCGCTAAATCACGGGCAAACACGCCAGCAGGCGTAAGACGCCGCAAAAAACAAAGCGCTTCATCTAATTGTGTATAATCAATGCCAAGTGCTTTGGTAAGTTCTTTATCGGTTTCACGCAAATAACCGTCACTATCTAGCCATTCAATCAATGCAAAACAAATAGATTTAAGGGGCTGGTGTAGATTCTCCTCCCCTAATTGCATAATAAGATGACCGCGTAATGTATCGGTCTGTGAGACAGTTTGTTCAATCACATAGCCGGGGTCAGTGAGTTTGCGCGGCTCGCTAGGCAGGCGGTTCATTTCCATTTTTTGCGTTTGGTGGAGGCGGCTTGGCGATACAGGCGGGCGGTCACTATCCCAACGATTTTCATAATCAGCATCTGTGCCAATGCCTGAAATTTCCTTATGCGCGATTTTCATATCGACAGCAAGGGATTCCTCGCCCAAACTAGTTTTGCGGCTTGTTTCCTCAAAGTCATTTTTGCTTTGTCGTTCCAGCAATGGATTTTGTTGCACTTCATCGGCAAGATATTGCTCTAATTCTAAATTATTGAGTTGCAATAAGCGAATGGCTTGCTGCATTTGCGGGGTCATAGCAAGCGTTTGCGTTTGTTTTACCTGTAGCTTTGTTTGTATTTTCATAGCTATCTCCAATGGCTCATTAAAGATAATTAACGCTTATATGGCAAGCTCTTTTGCTAAAAATGCTTATAAAATAACTGCCTATCAAAGCAAAGAAGGCAAGCAAAATTCAATCATAAATAGATGCGTTATCGTTTTCAACCACGAACACCGAGTGCTGTATCAGGCTTAATAGGTGCGGGCGCACTTTTTGGCAAAGGCAAGAGGTCAAATAAGGCATGGAAAAACTGATAAATTCTTTTTTGTGTTGCGGGTCTATCCGTTGTT
>JAPPQG010000152.1 GCA_028816945.1 Alphaproteobacteria bacterium | reverse complement strand
TGTAAATCTTCATTTTGCCAAGCCATTATTTGCTCTATACCATCCACAAAATCTTGCACTTGGCCGTTATTAATCAAAAATTTCTTGTCTAAAATCGATTTACTTACATCCCCGACATTATTAGCAATGGCTGGTACACCACAAGCCGCCGCTTCTAATAAAACAACTGGACAGCCTTCGCTATGTGAGGCTAAAACATAACAATCTAGCGCATTAAATAGGGCGTCCATATCCCGCCGCGGACCTAAAAACAATATTTTTCCTTGAAAAATAGGATCGGAGAATAATGCCATTAACTCCGTATTTTGATTATCAATTTCTGTTCCAGCAAGAACAAATCTTGCTTGTTCATGCTTTTTTAAGATTTCTGCAAAAACATTTGCCAATAAAGGGTGATTTTTTATTTTGTGAAATCTACTAAAATTACCGATGAGGAAATTATCTTCCTCTATGCCTAATTCCTTGCGTTTATCTGCTCTCATTTTTTGTGATGGATAAAATTTCTTCGTATCAACAGCATTATGTATGACCATTGCTTTTTCAGCAGCATAACCCTGCCTTAAATGATGTTTCATACCAACATTAGAATCAAATACAATTTTGTGGGGCTTTGAGTCTGTTGGTAGTCTTGGTAATAGTGCCAGCAATAAGTTAAAGTTTATCTTTTTATATCTTTCCGGTTCCACTTGATGAATTCCCCATATTTGTGGAATCTTTGCACTTGCTGTTAAATGTGTGAAAAAACAGGCACGATACATCCATGCCTTTATAATATCGGGCTGAATGGTGTTTATTTTGCGGCGCATATTGAGCATGAGCCGCGGTAGATTGAGAAGTCGCCATAGCAGATTGGGAATTCGCCACGGCAAGCTCGGGCCCTCCGTCAATGGGCAAATATAACAGGGAATGCCTAATTTATCAAAATCAAAATAATTAATGTCGAAAAATAAAATAATAATATGCTCATTTTTTTTATCACGCATCCAAAGAGCACAAAGATCATAAAGTAAAGTCTCAACACCCCCCAAACCTAGACCGCCTATAATATGTAAAACGCGCATTATTCAGACTCCATTATTTATTACATGTATAGATCCAATTTGGTCGAAATCTAGCAAAAACTGTTTAATAGATCAAACTCTATTATCAATGCCTATTCTAAAGCCTGCTTAAAAATAGTCATATATTTTTCGGCGACGCTTTCAATAGAAAAATTATCCTGTACGAGCTGGCGCGCTTTATGAGCATATTGTTGCAAGTCTTTATTTTGCCAAGACATTATTTTCTCTATGCCCTGCACAAAATCTTGCTTTTTGCCATTCTCAATCAAAAATTGCTTATCTAAAATCAATTTACTTATATCCCCAACATTATTAGCAACGGCCGGCACACCACAGGCGGCTACTTCTAATAAAACAAGTGGAAAGGCTTCGCTATGTGAGGTTAAAACATAACAATCTAGCGCATTAAAGAGTGCTACCATATCGCGTTGCTCACCTAAAAATAATATTTTTCCTTGAAAAATAGGGTCAGAAAATAATGCCATTAATTCCTTATTTTGATTATCCATAGATCGCCCAACAAGAACAAGTCTTGCTTGCCCATGTTTTTTTAAGATTTCTGCAAAAACATTTGCCAATAAAGGGTGATTTTTTACTTTACGAAATCTACTGAAATTACCGATGAGAAAATTATCTTTTTCTATGCCTAATGCTCTGCGTTTATCTTCTCTAATTTTTTGTGATGGCAAAAATTTTTTTGTATCAACACCATTATGCATGAGTATCGCTTTGTCAGCCGCATAGCCATGCGCTAAATGATGTTTCATGCTAACATCAGAAACAAATATAATTTTACGGGGCTTTGAATCTGTTTGCAATTTTGGTAATAATCTAGCCGATAGACGAAAGCTCATCCTGTGATATGACAGCAGTTTTTCATTATGAATCCCCCATATTTGTGGAATTTTTGCACTTGCTGTTAAATGTGCAAAAAGGCAGGAAGGATACATCCATGCCTTTATAATATCAGGCTGAATGGTTTTTATTTTATGCCGTAGATTGAGAATTGGCTGTCGCAGATTGAGAATTTGCCACGGTAGATTAAGAATTTGCCAAGGCAAACTATAGCGCGCTTTTATTGGACAAATATAACATTTAATGCCTAATCTATCAAAATCAAAGAAACCATCATCGGTAAATGAAATAATAATATGCTCATTGTTTTTATCATGCGCCCAAACAGAACAAAGATTATAAAGTAAAGTTTCAGCCCCCCCTTGACCTAGACTAGTTATAATGTGTAAAACGCGCATGGTTCAAATTCCTGCTATCTGCCGCATGCATAGATTGGCTTTGGCAGATGTTTAGCAAAGAGCCTTTTAGGAGTCAAGGCTAGAATGCGCTTTTGGGCCTGCCTATGATAGCAAGCAAGGCACGATAAATGGCTTGTCAATCATCTATTTTGAACTATATAATAGGCCTGCTTAAAAGGAATAATGAAATGGCAAATATTCTCAAAGATAAAGTGATTATTGTGACCGGCGCAGGTGGGGGCGTTGGCGAACATATTGCCAAAGAGGCGGCAAGGCAAGGCGGACGGGTCATTGTCAATGATATTGGCAAGGATGAAGCGGGCAATTTTACGGCCGAATCTATCACACAGGCCATAATAGAGGCAGGCGGGCAAGCCTTGGCCTCGACAGCAAATATAGCGGATTGGGCAAGTGCCGAAAGCCTCATTCGCCAAGCGGTTGATAATTGGGGGCGGCTAGATGCTATTATCAATAATGCGGGTATTTTGCGGGATAAAATTTTCCACAAAATGAGCGAGGCGGAATGGGATCAGTCTTTATTGGTTAATCTAAAAGCCTGTTTTAATACATCACGGCTTGCCGCGCCTATTTTCAAAGAGCAAATGGGCGGCGCGCTGGTGCATATGACATCCACATCGGGCTTAATTGGCAATTTCGGGCAAGCGAATTATAGTGCAAGCAAAATGGGACTTGTTGGGCTTTCAAAATCAATAGCCCTTGATATGCAACGCTACAATGTGCGCTCTAATTGCATTGCGCCCTTTGCTATGACGCCTATGATAATGGCAGGCTTGCCGCGCAAAACGGAAGATGATGAGAAACGGTGGCGCATTTTTGAGCGCATGCAACCAGATAGAATTGCACCTTTGGCCTGTGCGCTTATTTCTGATGCGGGCAAGGATATAAGCGGGCAGATTTTTAGTGTGCGCGGCAATGAAATATTTTTATTCAGCCAACCGCGCCCGATACGCAGTGCGCATATTGGCACACAGGAAGGCATAACCACACAAGCCGTTATTGAACGAGTCTTCCCTATGTTTAAGCCGTCCATGTATCCGCTAGAACGCAGTATAGATATTTTCGCTTGGGACCCCGTATAATTTGCAAAGCATTTGGTTATGAATTTAGAAAAAATCCTCAGCAAGCAACTTGCCCCGATAGAAACAATTATTACAGAAAAAGACTGTATGCTCTATGCGCTTGGCATTGGCTTAGGGCAAGACCCGCTTGACGCCAAGCAATTACAATTTGTCTATGAAAAAGGCTTGCAGGTTTTCCCAAGCATGTCCGTTGTGATTGCCCATCCAGGCCCTTGGATGAGAGAGCCTGAATTGGAGGTCAATTATCTCAAACTCCTACACGGCGAACAAGCCATTATCCAGCACAAGCCACTTGTGGCGGGCAATTGCTATATTGGGCAATATAAAGTGCTTGGCGTTGTCGATAAAGGGGCCGATAAGGGCGCAATTCTTTACCAAGAAAAAACGCTTACCGATAAGGCAAGTGGCGCATTGGTTAGCACTGTGACCAGTTCTCATTTTTTGCGTGATGATGGCGGATGCGGCAATAGTGGCTACCAGCCTGCCCCGCCACCGCCGGCACGGCCGCAAGGGCAAGCCCCTGATAAAGTCGCACAGATTGAGACCCCGCCCCATACCGCCCTGCTCTATCGCCTATCGGGTGATTATAATCCGCTTCATGCTGACCCTGAAATTGCCGCCCAAGCAGGCTTTGATAAGCCAATATTACATGGGCTTTGCACTTTTGGCATTGCCGCACGGGCGATTTTAGACTGTTATGGGGCAAGTAGCCCGCAAAATTTGGCTTCTATGGGCTTGCGGTTTAGTGCGCCTGTTTATCCGGGGGAAATGGTTGAAGTGCAAATGTGGCAAATGGCCGACCATATCCAATTTACAGCAACTGTGCCACAGCGCG
>JAPPQG010000149.1 GCA_028816945.1 Alphaproteobacteria bacterium | reverse complement strand
GTATTTATTATATTATTGATAAGCGCGCAAACACTCGTGTTGCAAACACTCGTGTTGCAGACACTCGCGTCACAAAGCGCATTAGCACAAACTACACCACCCCCTACCCCACCCACGCATGGCATTGTCATGCATGGCACGCCTAAGCTTGCGCCTGACTTTGACAGATTCACCTACACAAATAGCCGCCCGATTATTGGCGGACGGCTCGTGCAAGCACAATTAGGCAGTTTTGATAGTTTGAATCCATTTATTGTGCGCGGGCAAGCGGCGGTTGGCTTGCGGGCGCATGTGTTTGAAAGCCTTATGGTGCAACATTATGATGAGCCGTTCGCGCTTTATGGGCTTTTGGCAGAGCGGATTGAAACCCCTGCCGACCGCACTTCTGTAACTTTCACCTTACGCAAGCAAGCCCGCTTTTCTGATAATAGACCTGTGACCATTGAAGATGTCGTCTTTTCTTTTGAGACCCTAAAAACGCAAGGCCGCCCCAATCATCGCTTTTATTATAATAAAGTTCAGCGAGTGGAATTTCCCGCCCCCCGTCAAATCCGTTTTGTGTTTGATAAAAATAAGCCCGACCGTGAATTGCCAATGATAATGGGACTCATGCCGATATTGCCGAAACATGTTTATGAAAAAATTGACTTTGCGCGCACGAGTCTTGCTTTCCCCATTGGCTCTGGGCCCTATATGGTGCGCGATATAGATACAGGCAAGCAGATTATTTATGAACGCAACCCTGACTATTGGGGCAATTCATTTAATTTTGCCCGCGGTCGTCATAATTTTACAGAATTACGCTATGATTATTACCGCGATGAAAATGCGGCTTTTGAAGCTTTCAAAGCGGGGCTTGTCGATATTTGGGTTGGTCGTAATCCGTTGCGTTGGCAAAATGGGTTTTCTTTCCCCGCCGCACAGGATGGGCGCATTCTCAAAGAGGATATTGCCAATCAAATACCCGCCGGCTTGCGGGGCTTTGTCTTTAACACAAGACGCCCCATTTTTGCTGATAAGCGGGTGCGCCGCGCCCTAACGGAAGTTTTTAATGGCGCATGGGTCAATAAAACACTTTATGCCAACGCCTACACACGCACACATAGTTATTTTCAAAAATCCGAATTGAGCGCCTATAACCAACCCGCGGACAAGCGCGAACGCAAATTGTTAAGAGGCGCGCGCCTGCCCACCTCTATATTAGAAAAAGGCTATCACGCGCCCGCAGGCGATGAAAGCGGGCAAAATCGCCAAGCACGGCGGACAGCCATTAAACTTATGCAGGACGCAGGCTATGAATTGCGCGATGGTATTATGGTGCATCGCAAAACTGCCACCCCTTTTACATTTGAAATATTAGTACAAACCCGTGAAAATGAGCGCCTTGCCCTTACCTATCGGCAGCAACTTGCGCGCATTGGCATAAATATAAAAGTGCGTTTCATTGATGCAACACAATATCAAAACCGCTTGCAACAATTTAACTATGATATGATTGTTTATAATTGGTATGCGTCGCTTTCCCCCGGCAATGAACAAGCATTTTATTGGAGTTCAAAAGCCGCCACACAAAATGGTAGCCGTAATTATGCAGGCATTCGCAACAAACATATTGACCGTTTAATTGATGCACTCACACAAGCCAAGACACGCGCCGATTTTATTGCCGCCGCCCGTGCGCTCGACCGTTTGTTGATGGACGGCAATTATGTCGTGCCATTATTTCATCACCCAAAGCAATGGATAGCCCGTTGGCATTATATCGAGCATAATTGGCGGCATGCTCTTTATGGCGCACAATTAGATAGTTGGTGGGCGAATCCCGATAATTGAGTTTGCTAATCGCTTGCGATTATTTTTTAGGGTTACGCACAATATCAATTTTCAAGTCGCGAATTTTCTTCCGCAAAGTGTTGCGGTTCAAGCCTAGCATATCAGCTGCTTTTATTTGGTTGCCATTAGTTGCCGACAAAGACAAGCGGATAAGGGGTTCTTCCATTTCCCGCAAAATGCGTTGATAGAGGCCGGGGGGCAAAGCCTTATTGCCTTGATTAGCAAAATATTGCGCAAGGTGCATTTCAATCGTCTCTGCCAATGACCCCAAAGGGGCTTGTGGTAATGTCGTTTCTGCTTTTAATAAATCGCTCAATTCAAGGCGTAAAATATCGACACCAATCAACTCATCATTATAAAGCGCACTTATTCGCCGCATAAGATTTTCTAATTCACGGACATTGCCCGGCCATGCATATTTTTTCAAAAAAGCAAGCCCATCGGCTGAAATGCTTTTCGGCGGTAATTTTTCCTCTTTTTCAATTTTTTTAAGAAAATGACGACATAAATCGGGCAAATCCTCGACACGATTGCGCAAAGGGGGCAAGTGCAAAGGCACAACATTTAGGCGGAAATATAAATCTTCACGGAACAGGCCTTGATCGATAAGTTGGCGCAAATCTTTATTGCTCGCGGCAATAATGCGAATATCGGTTTTAATCGCTTGGCGTCCGCCAACACTTGTATATTCGCCTTCTTGCAAGACACGCAAAAGGCGGGTTTGCGCTTCCATTGGCATATCGCCAATTTCATCTAAAAATAATGTACCCCCATCGGCTTGCGCAAAACGGCCTTTCACCTGTTGATTCGCCCCCGTAAAAGCTCCTTTTTCATGGCCAAATAATTCGCTCTCAATCAATTCACGCGGAATGGCTGCCATATTGATAGCAATAAAGGGGCCGTGCCGTCTTTGGCCAAGTTCATGCAAAGCGCGCGCAACCAATTCTTTGCCCGTGCCACTTTCGCCAGTAATGAGAACAGTCAAATCATTTTGTGTCAGCCGTGCAATGCCGCGGTAAATATCTTGCATAGCGGGAGAGCGGCCAATCAATAATAATTCTTCTTCATCGACTGCTTTTTCCTCTATTTTATTTTGGCGCGGCTGGGTGGCAATGGCACGGTTGGAGACAGCGATAAGTTCTTTTAGGTCAAATGGTTTGGGTAAATATTCATAAGCCCCATGTTCGGCCGCTGTTATGGCTGTCGATAATGTATTTTGCGCACTCATTAAAATGATTGGCAAATGGGCGCGCAATCTTTTTATGCGCGGCATAAGGTCAAAAGCATTTTCATCGGGCAAGACAACATCGCTAATTATCAAATCACCATCGCCATTGCTTACCCATTTCCATAAAGTCGCCGCATTGCTTGTTGCGCGCACATCAAAACCTGCCCGCCCAAGTGCCTGTGTTACGACTGTGCGAATGGCGTTATCATCATCTACAACTAGTACTGTGCCTTTACTCATAATTCTGCCTCTCTAATTTATTATCCCTCTATAACTTTATATGCCTCTTTAATTTTTAACTATTCGCTGAGCCTATCGGTGATGCCATAGGCATAAGCACACGAAAAATTGTTTGACCCGGTCGGCTATCGCATTCAATAACCCCGCCATGATCGCTGATAATTTTTGCCACAAGAGCAAGCCCAAGCCCTGTGCCGTTCGGCTTATCTGTCACAAAGGGTTCAAAAATAATCGGCTTTAAGTCCGTAGCAATGCCCGTCCCATTATCGATTATGCTAATGATAAATGGCAGACTTGTGCGCTTATTTTTGCTTGTGTTTTCCCGCCTATTGTCTCCCCTATTTTCCCCGGGTAAAGCCAAACGAAGGCCGGGGCGAAAGCCTGTCATAAGAATTATCTCGCCATTTTCCCTATCGACAGCTTCGGCCGCATTTTTAACAAGATTCAAAAAAGCCTGAATCAGCTGGTCTTTATTGCCTTTAAGGGGTGGCAAAGAAGGGTCATAGATTTCGCGGATTTTAATATTTTTAGCAAAGCCCGATTTTGCTAATTCGCTCACATGCTGCAAAATTGTATGTATATTTACCTCTTCGCCAATATTTTTTGGCGGTTCGGTAAATATTTCAAACCTATCTACTAAACTTGCAAGGCGGTCTGTTTCACTGCAAATTAAATTCGTCAAACGGCGATTATCATCATCTAGCTCCGTTTCTAATAATTGCGCCGCGCCGCGAATACCCGAAAGCGGATTTTTAATCTCATGCGCTAACATAGCAGCCATGCCCGATACAGAGCGCGCCGCGCCACGATGCGTTAATTGTTGATCGATTTTAGAGGCAATGGAGCGTTGCCGCATAAGGACTAAAACCTGTTCGTGTTGCTCGCCCTGCCCCTGTTTTTGTTTTTGTTTTTGCCCTTGTGTCTGCTTTTGTTCCTGTCCCTGTGTGATAAGGGTCACTTGCACATCGACAAACCGCCGCCCTTTATGCG
>JAPPQG010000120.1:2226-4330 GCA_028816945.1 Alphaproteobacteria bacterium | reverse complement strand
GCTAAATATGTATAGAAGCGGCTTGCAGATAATAAAATTATTGATATGAAACGCATAATTTTCTCCTATTCTATCGACAAAACAAACACGGCACGCGAACCAGTCCCGGCGCACGTGCCGGGCTGTGTCAATCCCAATACAAGAAAGGAATCTCACTTATTCCCGTCAGGTGTTCTATTTAGTGAGCAACCCGACCAAATGATCGAGTTGTATTGGGATTGACGATATGATCCTATATGAAGCCCGCCGTAAAAACAACTAGAACAGATATGGAACATCAAAAAATTAGGACTTTGGGGAAAATTGCATATCGCTCCGCCAATTTAGGCTTGCCTTTCCCCCCTATTATGTGATAAGAGAATGCGTCAAACCCGTATGCTTTTATAGCCAATAGGAGTTTGGCGTATGTTCGAAGAAGCCCTGACTTTTGATGATGTTTTATTGCGCCCCGCGCAGTCAAATATTTTGCCGTCGCAGGCCAATACAAGCACAAAAATTACTGAGTCCATAACGCTTGGCATACCCTTGCTATCGGCTGCTATGGATACGGTTACCGAATCGCAACTTGCTATCGCTATGGCGCAAGCAGGCGGCATAGGCGTCTTGCACCGCAATATGGAAATTGAAGAACAAGCCGCCGAAGTGCGCAAAGTGAAAAAGTTTGAATCGGGCATGGTCGTCAATCCCGTAACCATCGCCCCCAATGCAAAATTAGCAGACGCATTAGAACTTATGGCCGACCATAAAATCTCTGGCATTCCCGTCACAGAAGGCGCAAATGGCAAATTGGTTGGCGTGCTAACCAATCGCGATGTGCGTTTTGCCCGCAATGCAGAACAAAGCGTTTCAGAACTTATGACAAAAGATGAGCTGGTCACTGTGCGGGAAGCGGTTAGCCAAGAAGAAGCGCAAAAATTACTCCACAAACACCGTATTGAAAAATTGCTTGTGGTGGATGAAAATTATCATTGTGTGGGGCTTATTACTGTTAAAGATATGGAAAAAGCGCAACTCCACCCCAATGCAACAAAAGACTCACAAGGGCGGTTGCGTGTGGCGGCCGCCTCTACGGTTGGCGATAAGGGGTTTGAGCGGTCGCTTGCTTTGATTGAGGCGGGGGCTGATTTAATTGTTGTCGATACCGCACACGGCCATTCGGCACAAGTTGGCGAATCTGTCACACGCCTTAAAAAACACAATGCAAATGTGCAGATTATGGCGGGCAATGTCGCAACAAAAAATGGGGCGAAATTTTTAATTGATGCCGGCGCCGATGCAATTAAAGTTGGCATAGGCCCAGGCTCTATTTGCACAACACGCATTGTAGCAGGCGTCGGTGTGCCGCAATTAACGGCTATTTTAGATGTGTCAGAAATTACTGCCCTATCCAACACGCCCCTCATTGCCGATGGTGGTATTAAATATTCAGGCGATATGGCAAAAGCATTAGCGGCGGGGGCAAATGCGGCTATGGTTGGCTCTTTATTGGCAGGCACAAGAGAATCGCCCGGTGAAGTGTTTTTGTATAAAGGGCGTTCTTATAAAGCCTATCGCGGCATGGGGTCAGTGAGTGCTATGGCGCGCGGCTCTGCCGATCGCTATTTTCAGCAGGATATTGCCAGTGATATGAAACTTGTCCCCGAAGGTGTCGAAGGGCAGATTCCATTCAAAGGGGAGGCAAGCGGGGTGATTCATCAACTTGTTGGCGGCTTGCGGGCGGCTATGGGCTATACGGGGGCAAAGACGATTGAACAATTACAAAAACAGACCGAATTTATTAAAATAACAACCGCTAGTTTGCGTGAAAGCCATGTCCATGACGTAACCATTACCCGTGAAGCCCCAAATTATAAAGGCTCGGGATTAGATTAAACCATGACTTCCCATGATTTCCATGCATAATGTTAGAGCGAAAATAATGTTAGATTGAAACAGAGAAATGACATGCCCTATCGTTTATTTTTAATATTGGGTTTTATATTTATATTTATATTTGCCCCTTTCACTTCGCAGGCCGCTTCTGTTGAAATGATGCGCTTGTCGAATGCTTTATTGGCAGAGGCGCAAGCTGCCTTTACGCAAGCGAGTTCAGCAAAAGATAAAG
>JAPPQG010000120.1:0-2111 GCA_028816945.1 Alphaproteobacteria bacterium | reverse complement strand
GCAAATTGACGCCCAGCTCACCCATGCCCTGCTTGCCAATCCCGCCAATGCCGAAGCCTTTATATTAAAAGGGCGCATAGCTGCTTTGCAAAATGACCCCGCTGAGGCAAGGCGTTTCATTGATTTAGGGCTGAATATTCAACCCGACCATTTAGAGGCTATTTTATGGGCCGGCCAAGCAGCTCTTGCCCTCGATGACCGCCCTGACGCTGAAAAGCGACTTAAAAGACTCGTTAAATTATGCGGCACATGTGACGCGCAAAAACAATTACAAAAAGAAATGACATTATCCGCAGCTAAAAAAGTAGCAGCTAAAACACAAATAGATAAAACACAAATAGATAAAACACAGGCAAAAAAGAATAAGCCCAAGCCATAAACGCCACACATAAACGGCACAGATTAAATTAAATATAATAGGAGCAATTTGAAATAAAGCATGGAGCGCATTCTCATTGTTGATTTTGGCAGTCAGGTGACACAATTGATTGCAAGGCGTGTGCGGGAGAGCGGTGTATATTGCGAACTTGTGCCATTCAACAAAGCGCAAACCGCCTTTACCGAATTTGCACCCCAAGCCGTTATTTTATCGGGCGGGCCAGCTGTTTTATCAGACGAAGCAGAGCGGGCAAGTATGGATGGCGCGGCCCCTGCCATTCCGCAAAATATTCTAGCAAGCGGGATACCCCTGCTTGGCATTTGCTACGGCCAGCAAGCCATGTGCGTGCAATTAGGCGGTCAAGTGGAAAAGTCCGCCAAGCGTGAATTTGGCCGTGCCGAACTAACCATTAAAGCAGACTCGCCACTCTTTGCGGATATTGCATCGGTTGGCGAGACCATGAATGTATGGATGAGCCATGGCGATAGGGTGACAGAATTGCCCGCAGGCTTTCGCATTATCGCAAGTAGCGAACACGCCCCCTATGCGGCCATTGCCGATGAGGCGCGCCATTATTATGGCGTGCAATTCCACCCCGAAGTAGTGCATACGCCAGCAGGGGCAGCGATTTTGCGGAATTTCACGCATAAAATTGCGGGCTGTGCGGGCGGTTGGACAATGGCGAATTACCGCACAAGAGCCATTGCGCGCTTGCGCGAACAAATTGGCGAAGGCCGCGTGATTTGTGCTTTATCGGGTGGTGTCGATTCATCTGTCGTGGCGGTCTTATTGCATGAAGCGATTGGTAGCCAATTAACATGTGTTTATGTGGATACGGGCTTTATGCGGGCGGGCGAAAGTGAGGAAGTGGTAAGCCTGTTCCGCAACCATTATAACATTAAACTTGTGCATAAGCAGGCGGCTGATTTATTCCTCGACCGTTTGGCAGGTGTGACAGAGCCAGAGCAAAAGCGCAAAATAATTGGCGCAAGTTTTATCGATATATTTGAGGCCGAAGCCAAAGCCATAGGCGGTGCCGATTTTCTTGCACAAGGCACGCTTTATCCCGATGTGATTGAAAGCATGTCCTTTACAGGCAGTCCGACGGCAACTATTAAAAGTCATCATAATGTTGGCGGCTTGCCCGAACGCATGAATATGGAACTTGTTGAACCATTGCGGGAATTATTCAAAGATGAAGTGCGCGCTTTGGGGCGGGAGCTTGGCTTGTCGCAAGCCTTTATTGGCCGTCATCCTTTCCCAGGCCCAGGCCTTGCCATTCGTATCCCCGATTCGCATCCCCGGGGCGGCAGATAAAACGAAACTAGACATGCTCCGTAAGGCGGATAAAATATATTTAGACGAATTGCGTGCCGCTAAACTTTACGATGATATATGGCAGGCTTTTGCTGTGCTTTTGCCCGTGCAAACAGTAGGCGTGATGGGCGATAGCCGCACTTATGAATATGTTTTAGGCTTGCGGGCGGTCACATCTAGCGATGGCATGACAGCTGATTATTACCCCTTTTCCCACGATTTCCTAGCCCGTGTCGCAACCCGCCTTATCAATGAAGTACAAGGCATTAACCGTGTCGTCTATGATATAACCTCCAAACCCCCCGGCACCATTGAATGGGAATAGTTGCAAACCTATGCCTAGCCGCTATAATGAAATAGCGAGCCATAGGGGCAAATTATAAGAGCAAAGAGAGAATAATATGAATAACACAGA
>JAPPQG010000004.1 GCA_028816945.1 Alphaproteobacteria bacterium | reverse complement strand
GATTGCATACAGGAACAGAAACGCAAATGCCCGATAGCACGATTGAGGCACATGTTGGTGCTGGCAATGCGCCTGCTTATCGTGGGCTAGCTTATCTTGTCTTTGAAAATTTTGATTTAACCGCTTTCGGCAATCGCATTCCACAATTTAATTTTGAGGTTTTTGCCAAAACAGACGAGTCGCCTAATCTTATTAAAGCGGTTAATATTATTCCCGCCGCCACTGAATTTGGTTATGACCCGCAACCAGTTATCCAAATTATTGGGCGTGGCCGCGCGGCATTGGAAAACACGCATGCGAGTCCTGTGCAAAGTGATTGGCGTGTTTCAATGGATGATTTACAAGAGACTTGCCCGTCATGTGATTGGGCGGCTTTGGTTGTGACTTGGTTCGGCACGGATTTGCGCGCAAGCCATTGTTATGTTCGCCCACAAGTCATATCGCATGAGAAAAGAACATCGCCCGAAGTCTGGTCTGTCGCGGGTCTTACGCGGCGAACGGCCTCTGCTGTTAGCCAATATAATGGCTACCCCGCTTATGGCGGCACACCTAGCGATGAAACAATTATTCGTGCCATTAAGGATTTGAAACGGCGGGGGCTGAAAGTCTTATTCTATCCTTTTGTGATGATGGATGTGCCACAAAATAACCGCCTGCCAAACCCCGCAGGTGGCACAGGTCAGCCTGCTTATGCATGGCGGGGGCGCATTACATGTTATCCGCAATCGATTGATGGCACAATCGCAGCGGCCGCCCAAATGGCTAGATTTTTTAACGGCAGTGGCACAAGCAGCAACCCGCGTTGGGGGTTGGGGCATATGATTAAACATTATGCTGAACTTTGCGCAAAAGCAGGCGGGGTGGAGGCTTTCCTCGTTGGTTCTGAACTTGTTGGTTTAAGCCGTGTGCGAAGTGCGCGCGGCTTTTACCCCTTTGCCCAACATCTTAGAGCATTAGCAAGGGATGTAAGGCAACATTTGCCAAGTACAGAAATTTCCTATGCGGCTGATTGGACAGAATATGGCGCGCATTATGTCGCCAATGTCAATGATGTAGATTTTCCGCTCGATTCATTTTGGGGCGATGCAAATGTCGATTTTGTCGGCATTGATAATTATTTACCCCTTTCCGATTGGCGCGATGGAAGCAGTCATGCCGATTATCGCGCCGGCCATAAAGATATTCACGACCAGACCTATCTTAAAAGCAATATCGAAGGGGGCGAATATTATGATTGGTATTATGCTAATCAAGCCGCCCGCAAAGCACAAACCCGCACACCGATAACAGATGGTTTAGGCAAGCCTTGGATTTGGCGGCGCAAAGACCTTAAAAATTGGTGGCGCAATCGCCATTATGTCCGCCGCAATGGGGTTGAGGGAAGTGCAACAAGTTGGCGGGCGCAATCTAAACCTATTTGGTTTACAGAAATTGGCTGCCCTGCTGTCGATAAAGGGACAAATGAACCCAATAAATTTCCCGACCCTAAATCGGTGGAATCGGGCATACCGTTTGCATCAAACGGGCAGCGCGATGATGATATTCAACGCCAATATATCCGCGCCTTAACCGATTATTGGTCGGATCGTTCGAAAAATCCAGTTTCAACTATTTATCGCAAACCCATGATAGCGGCTGACCGCTTATTTGTTTGGGCATGGGATGCGCGGCCCTATCCTGCTTTTCCATTTGCGACGCAAATTTGGATCGATGGGCATTCATGGGCGCGCGGCCATTGGATTAACGGGCGATTTGCATCGGCGCCAATCTCATCACTGATAGATATTTTATCCGATACGCAAGTGAAAATAGCGCCCAATAGTGGCTCTATTGAGGTGTTGGATGGCTATGTCATTGATAGAATCATGCCACCGCGTGATGCTTTGGAGCCTTTATTGCGTGCTTTTGCTTTGGAGCCTATTGCGGGTGAGACGGGTATTGAACTTTACCACCGCAGCCAGCTGAGCCGTGCAATTATTGACGAAGAAGAGCATATTGTTTCAGATGCTTTGCCATCGCCGCAAGAAACACGCACAGAAGAAACCGAATTAGCTGTTGCCGTCAAACTCTCTTATATTGATTCTTCAAATGAATATCAGCCAGCACAAGTTGAAGCGCGCCGCCCGCATGGTGGCACGCATGTTTTGCGTATCACCTTGCCAATGGCTTTACGCACACAACAAGCACAAGCCATTGCCGAACGGCTCTTAGCTGAAATTTGGATAGGGCGAGAAAAATTACAATTTAATTTGCCCCCCTCTATGGCTTATCTTGACCCGGGCGATGTTGTCCGTCTTGGCGAACGCGATTTCCGCCTCACCCGTATTACAGATATTGGCGCACGCGAAGCAGAGGCAGAGCGTTTTGAAGCAAATCTTTATACATCACGCGCCCAGATTGAAGAATTAGGGTCATTTGAGCCAAAACCCGTCACTGCTGTGCCAGAAATATATTTAGCCGATTTACCCGCCCTTTCAGCCACGCCAAATGGTGCGCCCCATATTGGTGCTTATGCGTCGCCATGGCAGTCGGGCGTGCGGGTGGAGGCTATAAATGGCGATTGGTCTTTATCCCTCACACAGCCTGCCATTATGGGGGTGACAAAAGCCGTTTTGCCAGCCGGCCCTATTGGGCGGTGGGATTATGCATCCATTTTGGATGTTGAAATTTTCGGTGGCGAACTCACCAGCCTATTAGATGAGGATGTATTGGCGGGTGGCAATCGGCTTGCCGTAGAGACGCCTCGAGGGTGGGAGGTTTTGCAATTTGCCAATGCCCGATTAACGGCACCGCGCCGTTATCGTTTGTCAAAATTATTGCGCGGGCAAATGGGTACTAATTTTGTTATGGTAAGTCGCTTGGCGGCAAATGCAAAAATTCTTTTATTAAATACAGCTGTGCAACCCTTGCCGCTTGATGCGAATGCGCTAGGCGCGCAATTGCGTTTGCGCCATGGGCCGACTCACCAGAGCATTAGTGAATATGGTTGGCAGACAAGCACATTCACGCCCCAGCGCATTGCCCTAAAACCATTTAGCCCTGTGCATCTTAAATTGAAAAAACAAAGCAATGGGGATTGGCAATTTACTTGGATTAGACGCAGTCGGATTGGCGGTGATGATTGGTCTTTGCCTGAAATCCCACTTGGTGAGACGGAAGAAATTTATATTCTCTATTTTTATCGTAGCGCGCGCCTAATACGACAAGAGGAAGTGCGAGCAACGAACTATACTTATACCGCCGCCCAATTGCGTACAGATAATGCAGGCAATCAGGGAATGGTATTAGGTGTTGCGCAAATCGGGGCCGGCCGACGGCCGGGCTATGAAGCCAAAATTGTCATGCCCACCTCATAATGTCGACTAGGCTAACGATATATGTCGACTAAGCTAACGATATGGCAAGCATAATTTAATAAGCCAATTCACAATCTAATAGGAATCAATCATGGATAGCACACACTTAAAACTGCCATTTTTGGCAGCCGCCCAAGCGCAAAAACATGTCACCGTCAATGAAAGCCTCAGACGGCTTGATATTTTAGTGCATATGCAGGTCACAGCTTTCGGCCGCAATGCGCCCCCATCAAGGCCAAATGAGGGCGATGGTTATGGTCTTGGCAGTTCGCCAAGCGGTGTGTGGGCGGGCAAGGCAAACCAGCTTGCTTTTTATCAGGACAAGGCTTGGGTTTTCCTTGTCCCAAAGGAGGGGTGGCGTGTATGGGATAAGACCAATAATCGCCTTTCTGTTTGGACAGGCAGGACTTGGCTTTCTATTCAAGGATCAACTACACAACAAACCACGCAACAAAGCTCGTCAGTGTCAAGCACGCGCCTATTGCCAGAGGGAATGCGCATGCGCACATTACAAATCGACCACACAATCACACGCGGCACTTATAATAATACACGTCTCATTATTCCCGACCGTGCTTTAGTCTTAGGCGTGACAGGGCGGGTGATATCGAGTTTAACAAGTTATATGCGTTGGCACCTTGGCGTGCCGGCGGGTATAACGCGTTATGGGACTCAAATTGGCGGCTCTGTCGGCTCAACTGTTATTGGCGTGAGTAGCCAGCCCGTTGCTTATTATGGCAATACAGCAATTCGCATTACCGGACATGGGCGCAGTCTTTATTCGGGTAGAATAAGGTTGAAACTTTACATATTAGAAGTTTCTCTTCCAACGCCATAAGCGACGCGCTATACTCATTTTGCAGGGGGCAAACACCCCCATAGCAACCAAGCACCAAGCCAAAACAAGCAAGGCGCGGGAATTATTATAAATGCGATAGGGGAAATATGTTTGAAAGCCTATTTTGGCTCGTTTTAGCGATTATGGCGGTTGTAGCAACC
>JAPPQG010000181.1:2396-4378 GCA_028816945.1 Alphaproteobacteria bacterium | reverse complement strand
TTTAATGATTGGTGGGCCCGGCAGGATTCGAACCTGCGACCAAACCGTTATGAGCGGTTCGCTCTAACCAACTGAGCTACAGGCCCCTATTTAAGTGCGCGGCGTAAGTGTTATCACGCAAGGCTTATGTGTTTGCGCGGCCGCCTCATCCATTTGCGCATAGGCAATAATAATAACCAAATCATCCATTTGCGCCATACGCGCGGCTGCCCCATTTATGCCAATCATTTTTGAGCCACGCGGCGCCTCTATCGCATAAGATGTAAAGCGCGCGCCTGTATTGATGTTTAATACATCAATCTGCTCATAGGGCAAAATGCCCGCTTCATCTAGCCAATCGCGGTCTATCGACACGGACCCCTCATAATGCAAATCGCATTGTGTCACGCGGGCGCGGTGAATTTTCGCTTTCATCACAGTTAATTGTGCCATTTTCCTGCCTACCCCATATACCCTAACTAGTTTATATCTATGTCCTCATTCCATTTTTTCGCTTAATTGTCAAGGAAACTTCGCAACTGGCGCGAACGCGAAGGGTGTTTGAGTTTGCGTAAGGCTTTGGCTTCAATTTGGCGAATGCGTTCGCGGGTTACAGAAAATTGCTGGCCGACTTCCTCTAATGTATGGTCAGTATTCATGCCAATGCCAAAGCGCATGCGCAAAACCCGTTCTTCGCGGGGCGTAAGGGAGGCTAGCACACGGGTTGTATTTTCCCGCAAATTCGCCTGAATAGCCGCATCAATCGGCAAAATGGCATTTTTATCCTCAATAAAATCGCCTAAATGGCTATCTTCCTCATCACCAACAGGCGTTTCAAGGCTCACTGGCTCTTTGGCAATTTTCAGCACTTTGCGGACTTTCTCTAATGGCATTGAAAGTTTTTCGGAAAGTTCTTCGGGCGTTGGCTCACGGCCAATTTCATGGAGCATTTGGCGCGATGTGCGCATGAGTTTGTTAATGGTTTCAATCATATGCACAGGAATACGGATTGTGCGCGCTTGGTCGGCAATGGAGCGTGTAATCGCCTGCCTTATCCACCATGTCGCATAGGTTGAAAATTTATAGCCCCGCCTATATTCAAATTTATCAACTGCTTTCATCAAACCTATATTGCCTTCTTGGATTAGGTCGAGAAATTGCAAGCCGCGGTTTGTATATTTTTTAGCAATCGATATAACAAGCCGCAAATTCGCTTCTACCATTTCCTTTTTTGCAATAGAGGCTTCCCGCTCACCTTTTTGCACAGTGCGGACAATGCGATGATATTCGTTAATATCTAAACCTGTTTCACTTGCAATTTGCTGAATTTCATTGCGTAGAGAAGTAATGTCACGACGATTGTTCGAGACAAATTCTTTCCACCCCTTGCCCGTTAGGCGCGAGACACGGCGCGCCCATTGTGTCTCATATTCATTGCCGCGATATTGTTTGATAAATTCCTCACGCTCAACGCCCGATTTATCAGCCAAGCGCCATAATTGATTCTCCAACCCCAATAGGCGTTTGTTAATCATATATAATTGCTCCACCAGCGCATCAATACGGCTATTATTGAGCGATAGGCTTTGCACATATTCAATAATTTCCCTGCTTAATTGCGTTTGGCGGGACTTTTGCGACCTTGAAAGTTCTTTATTTTCTGCCTGTAATACAGCGCTTTGATCTTGCAAACGGCGCAATTTTTTATAAGCGGCGGCTATATTATCAAATGTTTTTAACACTTGCGGCATAAGTTCTAATTCCATAGCCGGCAGGGACATATTACTATCCTCATCTGCTTCATCTTCGCTTGGCTCGCCCTCTGCTTCACCTGACGGCACGCCTGAGGGTGGCGGGGTTGCGCCCGCGGCACTGCGGTCAATTTTTTTAGCATCCGGCCCAGCAAGCGTTGCATCTAAATCAATAATATCGCGCAATGAGACTTTGCCGTCATTGAGTTCATCGCGCCAAATAATAATTGCCTGAAATGTCAATGGGCTTTC
>JAPPQG010000181.1:0-2095 GCA_028816945.1 Alphaproteobacteria bacterium | reverse complement strand
GTTAGCACGCGTTCGCGCTCTGCATGGGTGACAAAGCCGCGCTTGGTTGCGGTTTGAACCATTCTTTTTAAGGTCGCATCCGTTTCAATCAAGGGGGACATAAAATTCTCAGCTGCTTTATCAGCACGCAATTTCGTCGCATCAGCTATATTTTGTTTCGCCATAATTTTCTCCGCTTACTACTTACTTTTTATCATCCAGATATTTCATAATCACTCGGCGCGGCAATTTCACTTCTTATGCCTTGCACGCGCTCTAAATCTTCTTCTGTGAAATTATCACCAGACTCTGCTATTACATTATGCACTTCTTTTCCCAATGAAAATTTCTCTCGTAAATCCATTTCTGCTCGCCAACCGATAAGCACAGTTTCGGCTTTACTGTCGGCTAGGACATAAACCGTCATGCGCGCATCTGGCAATTTTTCCAGTTGCGCTATGAGCGGGCTTTGCCCCTGCTCTTTCAAATGGCCTCTCAAAGCGTCACTGTCAAGGGGGGCATGGTGAGAAATTATATCGACAATGCTATCTCGCAACAGGTTAAAATCTGCTGTGGATAAGTCTAAACGCTCTAAACGGTCTATTTCAGAGGCTAAAACCTGCGGATGACGGATAAAAGCAAGCAAAATCATAGCTTCGCGGGGCTGTTGCGGATTGGCACCAGTTGCAAGGGCAGAACGCCGCGCTTCACGGCTTACATAAGGTGTTTTACTACCACTTGCGGCCCTTTTTGCAGCAAAACGGCGTTTGCTAGGGCGCCTATCACGGCCTGCATAATCGGTTTTGTCGTCGGCAAATAATTTGTCTAATCTTTGCTGTATGTCATCGCCATAAAATTGGCGCACATCAGCATGGGCGATTTGGCGCACCGCTAAGCGCAACCGCTCATGTAAAGCGGCGCGGCGTTCGGGCGTATTATATGAATCTACCGCCAATTCACGCTCCCATAACATATCGATAAGACTGTTGGCACGGTCAAGAATGGCTTGCATGGCCTCACGCCCACCTTCCCGCACCACATCATCAGGGTCTTTATCATGTGGCAAAATAGCAAAGCGTAAGGAAAAGCCGGGTTTAAGCAAAGGCAAAGCCCTATCAATCACACGATAAGCGGCTAGCAAGCCCGCTTCATCGCCGTCAAAACATAAAATAGGCTCTTTTGCCATGCGCCATAGCAGATTGAGCTGGCTTTCTGTAATGGCTGTCCCAAGTGGTGCAACTGCATTATGAATTCCGCCACGGGCAAGGCCGATAACATCCATATAGCCCTCGACAACTAAAACCGATTTTGCCTCATAAGCGGGCTGGCGGGCTTTGGTAAAATTAAACAATAGACGGCCTTTATGAAATAACGGCGTTTCAGGAGAATTGATATATTTCGCCTGTGCGTCCGCCTCTAATGCCCGCCCGCCAAAAGCAATCACGCGCCCGCGTGTATCGTGTATGGGGAACATAAGGCGGTTGCGAAAGCGGCTATAAGGCGCGCCTTTATTATCGGGTTGAATGGCTAACCCCGCCTCAATCAGCAATTCCTGTTTAATGCCCTGTGCCTGTAAATGGGTTAGCAGATCGTGCTTATTGCCTGCATGCGTTGATGGAGCAAAGCCAAGCTGGAAGTCTTTAATCAGCGCGTCCGTTATGCCGCGCTGTGCTAGATAGGCGCGGGCGTCGCGCCCTGCGGCACTGTCTAATTGGGTTTGAAACCAAGCGGCCGCTTGTGTGGTAATATCCGCTAATGTCGCGCGCTTTTTCTCTTGTTTGCTCTCACGCTCGGCTGTTTTAGGGTCAAAGGCGGGCATTTGCATGCCTGCTTGTGCGGCTAATTGTGTGACCGCTTCGTAAAAACTCAACCCTTCCGTTTCCATTAAAAAGTCAAAAATACTGCCATGCTTGCCACTTGAAAAACAATGATAAAATTGCTTGTCATCATTGACGGTAAAAGACGGGGTGCGTTCATTTTTGAACGGGCTGAGGCCGATAAATTCGCGGCCACGCCGAGTCAATTTGACCTTGCGCCCGACAATATCCGATACTGGGATGCGGTTTTTTATTTCTTCTATAAAATTGCGCGGGATTGCCATAGTAAGCCTAGTTTA
>JAPPQG010000156.1:3317-4383 GCA_028816945.1 Alphaproteobacteria bacterium | reverse complement strand
GCGGGGCTGAAATGGGTTGCAAATTTATCCTTCACATCGACAAAATCATCTGCATTAGCGGGCGGGTCTTTTTTTATCGTAATATTCGGCCATTTATTGGCATATTCGGTATTGACTTCAAGCCAAGCATCTAGCCCTTCTTCTGTGTCGGCCTTAATGGCTTCCACAGGGCATTCTGGCACACAAACGCCACAATCAATACATTCATCAGGGTGAATAACAAGCATATTCTCACCCTCATAAAAGCAATCAACAGGGCAAACTTCCACACAATCCGTATATTTGCATTTCACACAAGCATCTGTGACAAGATAAGTCATAATCGCATGTCCATTATTTATTTACTTCGTTTCTTGCTTGGCGCGCTGGACGCGTTGGCGGGCTTGCCCTGCTAATCGGTCAGGCACATGAATAAGGCCACATATGCGCCGTAGCAAATTGGCTTCATAATCGTGAATCTTATCATCGGCAAGCACAATATACCAAATTTGCTCAATCAATTCTATTTTCTGTGCTTCATCATAGGTTTTATTGATAATGCTCGTCCAGCGATATAAATCGGTCGCTTTGGCCTCTTCGGCATGGGCTAGGGCAAGCAGGTCTTGGGCTTCGGTTTGCGTGAGACCAAATTTGTCAATAAATAGACTATGTAATGTTTGGTTTTCCACCTCATCTAAATGCCCATCCAAGCGCGCCGCATGCGCAAGCAAGGCGGCTGTCGCTAATTGCACGCGCGCCTGTTTTGCCGCTTCGTCTTTTGTAGTGGCAGAGGCGGCAGGGTTGGCACTAAACAGATTTTTGAGCCGTTCAAGCATGCCCTGTGATGTAGCCTGAATGGACGCATACGGCAAGGGGGATATGCAATTATTTTGCAAAACCACTAGGGCTAGGGGCAAATTGTGGTAAATTATGACAAATAGCACCCAAATAGAGCCGAACACAGCTAGAACATAGCGTGTTCGAATCACTATTCTAGTGCTATTTCCCGCTTCGTTCGCACTAAATCTTGTGGTTTTTCAACATGTTATAACACACAATATGTAGTGGTTTATCACTGCCTCGCTCC
>JAPPQG010000156.1:0-2793 GCA_028816945.1 Alphaproteobacteria bacterium | reverse complement strand
GGTTTTGCCATCGGCACTGTTTCATCAAATAATTCGGCTAGCTTATCCATCATAGTACCGCCTAATTGTTCGGCATCGGTGAGGGTGACAGCGCGCTGGTAATAACGGGTCACATCATGGCCAATGCCAATCGCAATAAGTTCTATCGGCATGCGGGTTTCAATTTCCTCAATCACTTGCTTTAAGTGCTGCTCTAAATAATTGCCTTGATTGACTGACAAGGTGCTGTCATCAACGGGGGCGCCGTCTGAAATAACCATTAAAATGCGCCTTTGTTCAGGCCGTCCAAGCAGGCGTTGGCAGGCCCATATCAAAGCCTCGCCATCTATATTTTCTTTTAACAAGCCTTCGCGCATCATAAGGCCTAGATTGTGCCGCGCGCGCCGCCATGCAATATCGGCCGATTTATAGATAATGTGGCGTAAATCATTAAGCCGTCCCGGCTGTGCGGGCTTGCGGCGTTTCATCCATATTTCACGGGACTTGCCCCCTTTCCAATTGCATGTCGTAAAGCCTAATATTTCTGTTTTCACGCCGCAACGCTCTAATGTGCGCGCGAGAATATCGGCACTCATAGCCGCCACTGTAATAGGGCGGCCGCGCATAGAGCCTGAATTATCAATTAAAAGGGTGACGATTGTATCGCGGAAATACATATTGCGTTCCATTTTGAAAGAAAGCGGTTTTGTCGGGTCTATCACCACGCGTGATAATTTGGCAGCGTCTAAATAGCCTTCATCAAGGTCAAAATCCCATGCCCTATTTTGTTTTGCTTGCAAGCGCCGTTGCAAACGGTTGGCAAGCCGTGTGACAATGTTTTGTAATTGTTGGAGTTGCTGGTCTAAATAATGGCGCAATCTTATCAATTCCTCCTCTTCGCATAATTCGCCCGCCTCTACGACTTCATCAAAACGGGTTGTATAAATTTTATATGCCTGTTTTTCCTCATTTGCTGGTTTTATATTGCGCATAGGCTGTCTTGCTTCTGCGTTTTGTTCATCCTCACTATCTGCCCCGTCCATTTCCATCAAATCTGCCTCAGCCAATTCCTCTTCTGCCTCGCCCGCTTCCATTAGCTCCATGATATCTATTTCTTGTGTTTGTTCGCTCGTTTGCGTCTCGCTTTCTGACTCATTTTCGTCATTGGTTTGGTTATTTTCTTGGCTTTGGCGTGTGCTTTCTTGTTGGTCGCTTCCCATGTCTAAATCAAATAAAATAGTGTGAATCAATTCTGCAAAAGCCTTTTGGTCATGCGCATATTCGGGCAATTTATTAAAATTATCAGCGGCGCGGCTTTCAACCCAATCACGCCATGCAGCAACCGATTTTTGCGCCACTTTTGGCACGGGCTGGCCTGATAAAATTTCATGCGCCATAAAGCTTAATGCGGTGGCAAGGGGTACTGTTTGGCGGGTTGTTTTTTCGGCCATATTTTCCTGCACCGCCTCTTCTTCATACATAGCAGCAAGATTAGCAGCTAGCCCGCGCATTTGATTAGCCCCTATTGATTCATAGCGCGCCTTCTCTAAGGCTTCAAAAACCGCCCGCGCGGCATTATCCGTTGGGCTGGTTGCGGCATGCAAAGCACTATCATGGCAGGCTAGGCGCAAAGCCAAACTATCCGCATAGCCGCGTGTAATTTGTCTGCTTTTAGCGGGCAAATCATAAGGTGGCAAAGGCAGGCGCACACGTTGGCCGATGATTGAGGGTTTGTCGACGCCAAATATAATTTCTAATTCACGGTCGCCAACCAAAGCCCGCACTGTGTGGCTAATGGCGCGTTTGAATGTATCGATAATGTCTTCGGCCATATATTACCCCAATAGCATTTATGCAAGTTTCGCCTTTGGGGCAAGCAAACCAGTTGCCTGTTTCGGCAGTTCCTCACCAAAACAACGTTGATAATATTCAGCAATCGTTGGCCGTTCTAACTCATCGCATTTATTCAAAAAGGTGAGTTGAAAGGCAAAGCCAACATCATCAAAAATGTCAGCATTTTGCGCCCATGTTAAAACTGTGCGCGGACTCATAACGGTTGAAATATCCCCATTCATAAAAGCAGCCCGTGTCAAATCGGCAACCCGCACCATAGCGGCAACCCGCTTTTTGCCCTCTGCTGTGCGGCATGATTTTTCTTTGGCCGTGATAATTTTAGTCTCTTGTTCATGCGACAAATAATTGAGTGAGGTGACAATATTCCAGCGATCCATCTGCCCTTGATTGATTTGCTGTGTGCCATGATAAAGACCCGATGTATCGCCTAACCCAACTGTGTTGGTTGTCGCAAAGAGGCGGAAAGAAGGGTGTGGGCGAATAATTTTATTGCGGTCCAACAAAGTAAGCCTGCCTGCTTCTTCTAAAATGCGTTGAATCACAAACATAACATCAGGGCGGCCTGCATCATATTCATCAAAAACAAGCGCAACCGGGTTTTGAATCGCCCAAGGCAATAGGCCTTCTTGGAATTGTGTGACCTGTTTGCCGTCTTTTAATATAATCGCATCTTTGCCGATAAGGTCAATACGGCTGACATGGCTGTCTAAATTGATACGCACACAGGGCCAATTAAGCCGTGCAGCAATTTGCTCAATATGGGTTGATTTGCCTGTCCCGTGATAGCCCTGCACCATGACGCGGCGATTATAGGCAAAGCCCGCTAAAATAGCTAAAGTGGTTTTCGGGTCAAAAACATATTCCTTATCTAAATCTGGCACATATTCGCATTTTTGCGAAAAAGCAGCTATTTGCGCTATGGCACTATCAAAGCCGAATGTTTTTTTAACCGCTATTTTC
>JAPPQG010000125.1:2447-4440 GCA_028816945.1 Alphaproteobacteria bacterium | reverse complement strand
GCGCTTATATCCTGCACCATAAATTGTGCCGATATATGATTGGCGGCGGCATTAGTTTCTGCAAGGGCAATCAAGTCAGCCTGTATATCGACACCTGTGATTTGATAGTCTAATTTGTGAGTTTCCATGCGCGCCGCTAGGCAAAGGCTTGTAACGCCAACGCCACAGCCAAGTTCAAGGCAGGATTGGCCGATTTGCGCCCTGTCATAAGGTGGCGCATGGAGTGGCACGCTTGCCGCCAATAGGACAGCATCTGTGCCACTTCGATGACCTTTGATAGGTTGGCGCAGTTGCACTTTCCCACCTAAAAATCCATCTATGCTTGTTTCTATCATTTCATTAGCCATTTGTTGCCCTGCTTCTCTTGCCCTGCTTCACTCTTGCATATATGCCCCTATCCTTATAGACTAGCCGATAAACGAGCAATGCGCGAAATGCGTTATAATAGGTAATTATGGTAATTCAATCTATGATTAGGCGATAGAGTATAAGACCATGTCTAATATATTTCCACTCAAGGGCAAGAGCCATGCGGCACGCCCAACATTAAATAAACCCGCATTGGATAAGGCCATTGGCGCATTTGAGAATTTGCGCCTATTAGTGCAGGATGAAATGAAGGGTGTGGATAAATTTATTGACGAAAAAATGGCCTCCGATGAGGCAACCATTCCCGATATAAGCGCCCATATTGCCAAAGCGGGCGGCAAACGGTTGCGCCCCATGCTAACATTAGCGGCGGCGCATTTATGCAATTATCAAGGGCGCGACCATATTGCATTAGCGGCGGCGATTGAACTTATGCACACAGCCACTTTGCTCCATGATGATGTCGTCGATGAAAGCAATATGCGGCGCGGGCGAGCGGCTTCCCGCATGGTTTGGGGCAATGCAGCAAGTGTTTTGGTGGGCGATTTTATGCTAGGCCAAGCTTTCAAAATAATGGTTGGCACGGGCAGTCTTGCCGTCCTTGATTTATTGTCTAATGCGGCCGCCATTATTGCCGAAGGCGAAGTCATGCAATTAGCGGCTAATCATATTGATATGACAGAAAATGCCTGTTTGCGGATAATGGATGCAAAAACAGCAACTTTATTTTCGGCCGCCACACATGCAAGCGCGATTATTGCCGAACAAGATATGACAACTTGCGCCGCCCTTGCCTCTTATGGCCGCAATCTTGGCATGGCATTCCAACTAACGGATGATGCACTAGATTATGCAGGCACATCTATAATTGGGAAAAATCTTGGCGATGATTTTCGCGAAGGAAAAGTCACACTCCCCATTGTGCTAGCCTATCAGCGTGGCGATAAAACGGAGCGCGCTTTTTGGCAACGAGTCATAGGCAGTCATAATCAAAAACAAGGGGATTTTGAGCAGGCGGTTGATTTTATGAAACAACATAATGTATTGGCGACAACAATGGCACGCGCCGAACATTATAGCAAACAGGCCGAAGAGACATTAGCCATATTCCCGCAAAATGAGATAAGTGAAACCCTCATCAATATCGCCACTTTTTGCGTGAATCGTAATTGCTAACAAGCCTAATTCTCAACAATTCATTCCTGCGCGCTTGTTAAATTATTATTGCAGTGCGTTACCATTTGCCAACTAGATGGAAATTGGGCGGCGATGCGTGAGGCCGCTTTTTCTGCTTGTGAGTGCGTTGCAAAAATCCCAAAACAAACCGCCCCACTGCCCGACATAGAGGCAATGCGCGCGCCTGCGCGTTCAAGGGCTTTACAAATATCGAGAATAATCGGTGCCAGACCCGCCGCCGATGCGGTCAAATCATTGCCCCGCTTGGCAATAAATTGCACCAATTCATCCAATGACGCAAAACCGTGCGACAAAGGAGGCCCGCTTTGTTTGCTATATGTCCCGCCTTTATGTGACTCATCAAAATGGGCGAAAACATCGGCCGTCGAAAGCGCAATATCGGGCTTAACCAGCAAAAGAGCAAAATCAGGCATGGATGATAAAGGGG
>JAPPQG010000125.1:0-2400 GCA_028816945.1 Alphaproteobacteria bacterium | reverse complement strand
GGTGACGGGAGCGGAGATAAGCTAGATTCGGGCGGGCTTATGATTTGCACTTGCTCGCCATATCCACTCATCCAAGCGGTTTGGTTTAATAAGCATACAGGCACATCAGCCCCTAATTGCACCGCTAATGGCATTAGTTTTTCAACAGGCCAATCTAATTGCCAAAACCGATTAAGCAGGCGCAAAGCCGCCGCCGCATCTGCTGACCCACCGCCTAGCCCACTCATAATGGGTATGTTTTTTTGTAATTGCAACGCCGCGCCGCAAGAAATCTGCGCCGCCTCACGCAAAGCATAAGCGGCCTGTATTATCAAATTATCATTTGCATTGGCTAATATATTCTCTAATTGCGCGCCATAAGGGCCATGCAGTGCAAGGGTAATCCCATTTTGTGACTCATCAATAGGCATGGCTTGCAACCTATCAGTGAGGGCCGCAAAAACAACAAGGCTTTCTAATCTATGCATGCCGTTGGGCAGTTTGCCAATGATTTGCAAAGTTAAGTTAATTTTAGCGGCGGCTTGTTCGATATACATAATATAAGATATAATAGGCGATAAAACTGCGCCATACTATATTATTATATCTAAATTATATGATAGGCCCAACATGAGTGGGAATATCTGTGACCCCTTTATCAATTTTCTGCTCAACAACAGTGCGGGTTTCTGGTTCAATATCCAAGCCAAGCACTCTTTGCCATTGATAACGGGCTTCAAATTTGCGCCCCGCCTGCCAAAGCGCATCGCCAAGATGGTTGATAATTTCTGGATCGTCTGGCTCAAATTCTGCTGCTTTTTCAAGGAACACGACCGCTAATTTATATTGTGCCAAACGATAATAGGCCCAACCTAAACTATCGACAAAAAACCCATTGCGCGGCTGTTGGGCAACGGCTTTTTTAATCATTTCCAATCCTTCTTCTAAATTTTCGCCATGATCCACCCAACTATAGCCGAGATAATTCAGCACATAGGCATTGTCATTTGATAATTGTCTTGCTTTAAGTAAATCAGATTCAGCGCGCGGCCAATCGCCCATCCGCTCACGCACTTCGCCGCGCGCAAAAAACAATTCCCAATGCGCCGGCTTTGGCAAATCTATGGCATTTATCAATTTTGTATAAGTTTTTTCGGCCTTAGCAAATTGCTTCGAGCGGCGGTAAATATCACCAAGCAGATTTGTGACCATATCATGCTCATATTGCATCTGTAATGACTGCAACAGCGCAACCGCTTCATCTATTTCTCGAGCCTGTTCGAACACCAAAGCATCAGCCAAATTCGCAACAAGATAAAAGCGGCTATGTTTTGGCACTTTGGCATGATACGCATTTGCCATTGCAAAATCCCCGCCGCGGGCGGCTAATTCGGCAAGCATAATATTTACATTATGCAAATCTGCATTAAGCCATAGGGCAATATGGGCATAAGAGGAAATATCACTAATTGATAATTCATTATTAAATAATATGGCAAAACTGAATATGACAGATGCAAGCCCCTGCTGGGCTTGCAAAACAAATGGCGGGGGTGTGGGCGTATTTGTAAATTCTTGCGCCGCATTATCAAATGCGAGCTGATAAAAATTATCTCTTTGATGTTCGGCAAAAAATAAAAGGGCTTTGTCTGTCTCTCCCTGCCGATAGAGAAAGTCAGCATAGGCAAGTATAAAACTAGCAAAATCGCCGCCGCCCGCCTCAATGGCATTGTCAAGAGTTTTGCGCGCCGCCTCTATATCGCCAATGGCTTCAAATAAAAGACCTGTATTTTGTAGCACAGCAAAGCGGAATATTTTGTGCTTATCCAATGCATGCGCGCTCGACCGAGCCGCCTCCATATCGCCCGCCCCATAATGCGCCCACATGGCAACAAGGTTAGCAAGCAAGTTAGAAAATGGGTCATCGGCAAAACCCTCTGTTTGCGCCAACGCGGCCCTATATTGCTTATCCCTTATATTTGCGCCCGCACGCAATAAACGCGCAAGGCGGTGGTCGGGGATTTGGGTCAGCAATAATTCAGAAAGACGATAGGCTTTGTCAATTTGCCCTGTGGCAAGATAGGCTTGAAATAATTTTTCCGTAACGAGCGCATTGGCAGGTTGCAAGGCATGGGCGGTGGCATAATAGCGCACACTTGCTTGTGTATCATTATGCGTTGCGGCAAATTCAGCCGCTAGCCATGTGCCTGATAAAGTTGTGGGATGGGTTTTTATGAATTCCTGCCGCGGGGGGTCATAAAAAAACCCGATGAGTAGCACAAAAACAGCAATTAGGCCTAACCATATTGAGCGCCGCGGGCGCATTGAACGCAGGGGGTGCATTGGGTGGCGGGGGCGCAAGAGATATTTTCGCCAATTCAAAACCATATCACGCATAGGCCAAATTATCGCGCATTTTGA
>JAPPQG010000142.1:1732-4446 GCA_028816945.1 Alphaproteobacteria bacterium | reverse complement strand
GCTTGACGGGCCTGACCCGCTTGGCGGGCTTGCGGGAATCTGCAAGGGTGGGGCAAATTGCACCTCATCCTCTGGTTCATCGACATCAATCCCGCGCTGCATAGATTCAATCATCTGCTCGCGCAATTCGGGTGCTTTTGTTTTTTCCTCAGCAATTTCCCGTAAGGCGATTACAGGGTTTTTGTCATTATTGCGTTCAACAAGAATTTCGGCGCCGGTTGCCATGCACCGCGCCCGATGCGCTGAAAACAGCACAAGTTCAAAGCGATTCGCTATTTTATCTACACAATCTTCAACGGTAACACGTGCCATGCGCTAAACCTCATATTCCTAAACCCATATTGCAATATGTGAATCCCTGTCACTTATATAAGCCTAACTATCGCAAATGACAAGCAAAATCGACATAATTCGGTTATTTTCCCATAATTCGATTATTTTCTCATAATTTGTTATTTTCCCGACATTCACTATTTCCCTATAATGCGTTATTTTCCTACAATTCGTTGTGTTTTGAACTGCGCAAGGGTGGGTAGTTGGCGGATGAGTGCATCAATCGGTTGCCCTGTGGTGGGGTGATGCCAGTGGGGCGCAATTTCCCGCAAGGGCAATAGCACAAAAGCCCGCTTTCTTATGCCAATATGTGGCAGTTGGGGGGCTTTGGCGATGATTCGGCCATGCCAATCTAATATATCGAGGTCAAGCGGGCGGGCATGCCATTTTTTGCCCCTTTTACGGCCAAAATCGGCCTCAATTTGATGACAAAGCCGCAACAAGCCAATAGGCGATAGGCAAGATTGCACCCCAATAACGGCATTGACATAAAAGGGTTGGTTTTGCGGCCCCATAGGCGGGCTGGTATAAAAGGACGAATTTTTGACAATCCGCACGCCCTGTTTAGAAAGCGCATAAATGCTAGACTTTGCCGCCTGTAAGGGGGTTTCATATTGCCCCGCTAAATTTGTGCCAATACCGATAAAAATCATCCATTTACTCAAATATCACTCATAATATCATTTACTTAACCATTATATCATTCACTTAATAGCACTCATTTAATAGCACTCACTTAATCATTATATCACTCACTGAATCATATTATTCGCTTATCATTCGCTTGCGCCAAACAAATGGGTTATCCCCATGCCCTCCCCACGCTTTCGCTAAAACTATTGCCTATGCGTGCCTATCTCTGTATGGTTCGTATATGTTGCGTATTATGCTTCATATTAAAATGTCAAGTTATAAATATATCCGCATAATTAAATAAAGCGGTCTAAGGAAAGATTAAAGGGAGAATATTATGTATATAAAACCCGAAGAAAAATTTGCACTTTTTATTGATGGTGCGAATCTTTATGCAAGTGCCAAAGCGTTAGAAGTGGAAATTGATTATGAAAAATTGCTTGCTTATTTTTCACAAAATGGTGACCCGTTGCGCGCTTATTATTACACTGCCATGCCTGATGATGGTGAATATTCCCCCATTCGCCCGCTTATCGATTGGTTGGAATATAATGGCTATACGCTTGTCACAAAGCCTGTGCGTACATTTACCGATAAAATCGGCCATAAAAAATTAAAAGGCAATATGGATATTGAACTTGTTGTCGATTGCATGGAACTTGTCGACCAGCTTGACCATTTTGTTATTTTTTCAGGTGATGGCGATTTTATCCCGCTCATCCGTTCATTACACCGCAAGGGCAAAAAGGTGACTATTGTCTCGACGGCCTGTTCTTCACCACCTATTCTATCCGATGAGTTGCGCCGCGTGACAGATCATTATATTGAAATAAATGAGTTGCGCGATATTATCGGGCGGCCTGTTAGTTCTGACAATGCAGAAAATATTATGCCTGATAAGCGCACTTATGCCCCTAGCCCACGCGCAAATAAAGATATGGGAAAAACAGAAAATCTAGCTAATGTTAATAGCTGAAGCCCCCCGCAACTGCCCTAAATGCCCCCGCCTTGTTACCTATCGCAAAGAAAATAAGGTAAAAGAGCCGAACTGGTTTAATGGGGCGGTGCCGTCTTTTGGGGCGGATGATGCTTATTTTTTAATTGTTGGCTTGGCCCCGGGGCGCAAGGGCGCAAACCGCACAGGACGCCCATTTACGGGCGATTTTGCGGGGGAATGGCTGTATAAAGCATTGGCAAAATATGGCTTTTCACACGGCACATATGCCGCCCGCCCCGATGATGGATTAACATTGCGCGGGACAATGATTACCAATGCGGTGCGCTGTGTGCCACCCCAAAACAGCCCTAATGGTATGGAAAAGAAAATGTGTCGGGATTTTTTGCAGGCGCGTTTAGCCGCGCTTGCCAATCTTAAAATTATTCTCGCACTTGGCGGCATTGCGCATAATAGCATAATCGCTACATTGGGACTAAAACAAAAAGATTTTCCATTCGCACATGGCAAACGCCATGACATAAAACACGCAACAGGCAATTACACACTCTATGATAGTTACCATTGCTCGCGCTATAATGTCTCGACAAAAGTTTTAACAGAGAAAATGTTTTTTGCCGTTTTTGAGCGCATTAAAAAACAATTAGCCTAATTCGTTGCGATTGCGTCAGCTCGTTACGCTTACGCTAGCTCGTTGCGTTTGCGCTAGCTCGTTGCGTTTGCATCAGTTAATTATGCTTGCGCTAATTCGCTACGCTTACACCAATTAGTTACGCTTACGCAAGAGCCGCGC
>JAPPQG010000142.1:0-1722 GCA_028816945.1 Alphaproteobacteria bacterium | reverse complement strand
TGCCGACAAGAAGTTTCGCATAGCCGCCCTGATTAAAATAAAGTTTAAGCGGGATAAGGGTTGCGCCTTCTCGTTGGACGGCGGCATGGAGTTTGTTAATTTCGCGCCGATGCAAAAGCAATTTACGCGGGCGGTTGGGCTTATGGTTAAACTGATTGCCCCCCGCATATTCAGGTATATCGGCATTGATTAAATAGGCTTCGCCCTTATCCACACGCACATAGGCATGGGCAAGGTTCGCCTTCCCGCGCCTTAAACTCTTAATTTCCGTTCCTTGCAAAACAAGGCCTGTTTCAATTGTATTTTCAATCGTATAATCATGCCGTGCGCGGCGATTTTGGGCGATTAACCCAGCACGCAAGCCACTCTGTGTGCGGTCTTTTGCACGGCTTGGCTTTTTGCCATTATTTTTGCGTCCCGCCTCTTTACTGCGCCTTTGCGAAAGCATAGCAAAGCCTATCTAATCCAATAGGCCTGCATGGCGCAAGGCAGAGCGGATAATATCGCGGCTCTTTTCCTCTGGAGCAACAAGTGGCAGGCGGACATTTTCATTGCAAAGACCTAATTCAGCGGCGGCAAATTTAACCGGCCCGGGATTTGCCTCAATAAATAAAGCATAATGAAGGGGCATGAGCTTGTCCTGCAAGCGCAAAGCTTTTTCATAATCGCCCGCTAATGTTGCATCTTGGAATTCTTTACACAAAGCAGGCGCAACATTGGCTGTCACAGAAATACACCCCACACCGCCATGCGCATTAAAGCCAAGCGCTGTGCCATCTTCGCCTGACAGTTGGATGAAGTCCGCCCCACAGGCTGAGCGTTGCAAACTGACACGGTTCAAATCGCCCGTTGCATCTTTTACACCAATAATGTTTGGCAAGCGGGCAAGCTTTGCCATTGTCTCGACACTCATATCAATGACCGAGCGAGAGGGAATATTATAAATAATAATCGGCAAGGTTTTGACCGCATCATTAAGGGTGGTGAAATGGGCGAGCAGGCCTGCTTGGGTTGGCTTATTATAATAGGGTGTGACTACAAGGGCGGCATCGGCACCAACAGATTCGGCATGACGGGTGAAACTCAATGCCTCTTGCGTTGAATTAGACCCCGTGCCAGCAATAACTTTAATCCGCCCAGCCGTCGCCTCAATCACAAGTTCAACAACCTGCTTATGTTCGGCATGGCTTAAAACAGGCGACTCGCCTGTCGTGCCACATGGCAAAATGGCCTCTGTGCCAACTTCGATATGCCATGCGACAAGCCGCTGAAGTGCGTCAGCGTCTATGTCACCATTTTGTGTAAATGGTGTTATCAGGGCAACGATTGAACCTCTAAACATAATATCCCCGTATATCTTGTGCTTACCTATTGTGTCATTATTTAGCAACAAGCCTTATGTTATGCGCAAAGCCCGCCCTTTTCAAGGTGAAAAGAGCCAAAAAGCAGGCAAAAGCGAGAAAATCCCCACAAAGGCAAAACGAGATTGACCGCACAGCCTGCTTATATTATGTAGAAATAGACACTTATTATGTAGAAACAAGCGATGGTGCAATAATGGCGGTATAGTATAGGCGCATATTATAAGTGATATATTATAGGCGCATATTATAGGCGGCATAGTAATAGAGAGGTGGCCGAGTGGTCGAAGGCGCTCCCCTGCTAAGGGAGTATGCGTTCATAGCGCATCGAGGGTTCGAATCCCTTCCTCTCTGCCAGCCC
>JAPPQG010000147.1:3025-4466 GCA_028816945.1 Alphaproteobacteria bacterium | reverse complement strand
AGCCTTTTGCAAGGGCGGGCTTTGACACAATCGGCATTGATATTGAAACACAAGGTTATCCAAACACGATAAAACGCAATTTTCTTGCTGTCCGCAAGGGGAGTTTTGCGCGCCCATCATTGGTGATAGCGAATCCGCCCTTTAACATTGATATAAAAACAAAAGAACTTGCGGCAAAAATTATTGGTGCGCGCCCTTTATTGCCCGAAGTTTGGCTACAAAAAATAATTCAGCTATGGGGTAAAACTGTGCCAATCTGTCTGTTTGCGCCCTATGGATTGCGCTTGAATCAAACATTAACAAGTAAAAGATGGGTCAAATTTGTTGATGGCACTTATCCTGCCATTACAACGATTGTGTCACTACCAAAAGATATTTATGATGGCGTTTTGTTTCATAGCGAAGTATTAATTTTCAATATAGATGGTTTAGCAGGGCATTATTTCTATAATGATAAAATAAAATGACAATAGAAATTGCAAGTTGGAATGTTAATTCTGTCAAGGCGCGGTTGCCTAATTTAGTGCAATGGCTAAAAGACCATAAGCCCGACCTTGTCTGCTTGCAGGAGTTAAAATGCCTTGAAGAGGCTTTCCCGCGCGATGAAATTGAGGCTTTGGGCTATAATATCGCAATTCATGGGCAGAAAACCTATAATGGCGTGGCGCTGTTGTCGCGCTTTCCATTAGAGGATGTCACACTTGGCCTGCCCGACTATAAAGACGAGCAGGCGCGCTATATTGAAGCCATTATTTCTACCCAAACAGGGGCTTTACGCATTGCCTCCCTCTATTTGCCGAACGGTAATCCCGTTGAGGCAGTCAAGGGTGGCGGTGCAAAATATAAATATAAGCTGGATTGGATGGCGGCATTAGAAGCGCATGTGGAAAATTTACTCACCTATGAGGAAATGTTTGTGTTAGCGGGCGATTATAATGTCATTCCAAGCGCGGCCGATGTGTATAACCCGCCCGCATGGGAGGAAGACGCACTCTATCGGCCCGAAACCCAAGCGGCTTGGCGGCGTCTGTTAAATCTTGGTTTGACCGAAGCCGTTGGGTCGCTCGTCAATACAGGCGAGCAGACTTATACATTTTGGGATTATCAGCGCGGCGCATGGCCGAAAAATAATGGCATTCGCATCGACCATCATTTGCTTTCACCTTTGGCGGCCGACCGCTTGCGTGGCTTTACTATTGACCGCGACACACGCGGCTGGGAAAAACCCTCCGACCACGTTCCTATCCGCATCACGCTTGATTTATAGCGGTTTAACGGCTTGACATATTCAATTTTTTTGATATAATACGCCTTTAACTTTTGATATACAGGCAAGACAATGGAATCGTCTAAACAGAAAAATAGCATTCGCCAGAATCAGTCAGATAGTTCATCTGCACAAGCCGCGCGCCGCAAACGTTCTAATGTTGAAACACAGTTA
>JAPPQG010000147.1:0-2421 GCA_028816945.1 Alphaproteobacteria bacterium | reverse complement strand
CCGCCCGGGTGTGTTACGGCGCCTTTGCGGGCGGGGCCGACGGTTTGCGCATATTTCCACAACGTGCCTGAGGTAAATTGGAGCGCAGGCGGCCGCCATGCCTTGCGTCTTTTTTCTAATGTGGCTTCATCCACTTGCAAATCCAATATGCCGCGTTCGGCATCCATAATAATTATATCGCCATTTTCAACAAGGGCTAATGGACCGCCTTCGGCCGCTTCTGGCCCCACATGGCCAACACAAAAGCCGCGAGTCGCACCTGAAAAACGCCCATCTGTAATCAAGGCCATTTTATCGCCATGCCCTTGCCCGTAAAGTGCGGCTGTTGTGGAAAGCATTTCCCGCATGCCCGGCCCCCCCTTTGGCCCTTCATAGCGAATGACAAGCACTTCGCCCAATTCATAATCGCCTCGTTCAACGGCGGCAAACGCATCTTCCTCGCAATCAAAACAGCGCGCAGGGCCGCTAAATTGCAGGCTTTCCATGCCCGCCACTTTGACAATCGCCCCGTCGGGCGCAAGTGACCCCGTCAAGCCAACCACGCCCCCTGTCGGACTCAATGGTTTGCTAACGGGATAAATCACTTTTTGGCTTTCATCAAAACGAATATCCTCGAGATTTTCGGCCATTGTTTTGCCTGTCACTGTGAGGCAATCGCCATGCAAATAGCCGCCCTCTAAAAGTGTTTTCAAAAGCATTGGCACACCGCCCGCCTCATACATATCTTTGGCAACATATTTCCCGCCCGGCTTTAAGTCCGCAATATAGGGTGTTTTTTTGGAAATATCGGTTACCGCTAGCAAGTCAAAATCAATGCCTGCTTCATGGGCAATCGCAGGCAAGTGCAAGCCGCCATTCGTAGAGCCACCTGTCGCTGCAACAACAGTTGCCGCATTTTCTAATGCTTTGCGGGTTACAATATCACGCGGGCGAATGCCGTTTGCAAGCAATGCCATAACGGCTTTGCCTGATGCTTCGGCATATTCATCGCGGCTTTCATAAGGCGCAGGGGCGCCGGCTGAATTTGGCAAAGCCAAGCCAATCGCCTCCGACACGCAAGCCATTGTATTAGCCGTAAATTGCCCGCCACATGCGCCTGCCCCGGGGCATGCCACACATTCTAGGGCGCGCAATTCTGCTTCTGCCAAATTGCCCGCTTCATATTGGCCGACCGCCTCAAAAACATCCTGCACGGTCACATCTTGGCCTTTATATTCGCCGGGCATAATTGACCCGCCATACATAAAAATGCTTGGCACATTGAGGCGCACCATAGCCATCATAAGGCCGGGGAGGGATTTGTCACAGCCCGCAAGCCCAACCAATCCATCATAGCAATGGCCGCGCATAGTCAGTTCCACACTATCGGCAATAATCTCGCGTGAAATAAGCGATGACTTCATGCCCTCATGCCCCATAGCGATACCGTCTGTGACGGAAATAGTGCAGAACTCACGCGCTGTGCCATTGGCTGTTTTGACGCCTGCTTTGGCAGCTTGTGCCTGTCGCATAAGGGCAATGTTGCAAGGGGCTGCCTCATTCCAACAAGAGACAACACCGATAAAGGGCTGGTTAATTTCCGCCTCACTCATACCCATCGCATAATAATAGGAGCGGTGCGGGGCGCGTGCCGCGCCTATGGATACATGGCGGCTTGGTAATTTAGATTTATCAATTTTACTCATTGTCTCGACTCATTATTTAGTTTCATTTTGCGTCCCTATTGCAAACGGGCAAGGGCGGTTTGCAATTTATCGCGAATAGATTCTGTCTCTGCTAATTGGGCGCGTGTCTTTTCAATTTCACCCGCAGGGGCTTTGCTTAAAAAGCCTTTATTTTCTAGCTTACCCGTCCATTTTTGAATCTCATTCTCGGTTTTTGCGAGTCCTTTTTTAAGCCGTTCTGCCTCTGCCTGCAAGTCAATTATATCGCCTAATGGCAAAACGAGCGTTATTTCATCAATAACAATTTGCACCCCATCAGGAGGGATAGTGTCGGTTTGCTGAATGGCCGATAGGCGCGCAAGTTTTTGCAATATATCGGTATATTTATGCAAATGCGCCGCGGTTTTTTCATCCGCGCCAATGACAAAGAGCGGTATTTGTGCCGCCGCTGGTACATGCATTTCGGCACGCACAGAACGGATTTCAGTAATAATGCGAATGAGATAATTGACTTCTTCATCGGCTTGCGTATGGATAATATCTGTGTCAAATTGCGGCCAATCGGCAAGGGTGAGCATGGTTTCCCGCTTCGCTGTTTCCTGCCATAAGGCTTCTGTCACAAAAGGCATAAAGGGATGCAGGAGGCGGAAAGCATGTTCTAATACCCAGCGCGTTGTGGCGCGTGTTTCTGCTTGTGTCTCTATCTGTGCCTCTGCCTGTATTTGTGCTTGTGCCATGTCATCGTCATTTGCCCTTT
>JAPPQG010000044.1 GCA_028816945.1 Alphaproteobacteria bacterium | reverse complement strand
ATTTTCAGGCATAAATTGGTTTTGCGTAAATTCAAATGGCAGGTTTTGCGCGGGCCTAGCTTTTACCTCCTCAATATGGCGATTAATGCCGGCGGCAAAGCCTTTGAAAAGGGCGCGCTGGTCGGGTGTAAGCATTTCTAATTGGGTGCGGATTTGGGCGGGCCAAAATAGGCTTCGTTGCGTTTTGTCAAAATCAATATAGTCGGCACCAAGCACTTCGGCAATTTTGCCCTGTGTGGCGCGTTTCATAATTTCTAACTGATATAGGCGGTCTTGCGCCACAGCAAAGCCATAGCCAAAAAACAAGCCATAATTATCATCGGCAAATATATGCGCCATGCCGAATGCGTCGCGCTTGATTGTGACCGATTGTTTGTTTTTCTTAATCACAGCTTGTAGCATGGCTTTTGGATTTGGCAGTTTGACCTGCTCGCTACTACATGCATGCAAACCCACTGCCACAATCAGGCTCATTATGGTTGCTTTTGTAAAATTTCTCATTGTCAATCCCACATATTCTTATAAGTGCATATTTTAACACCCTACCCTCCCTGATACTCTAAATAGTGGGGCTGTTTTGTCAATGAAAAACAGACTGACCGCTCATTTAATCATGTATAGGCAAAGCATAGGGTGTGCGCTTGCTATGGTGCCCTCGGTCAGACTCGAACTGACACGCCCGTGAAGGCAACGGATTTTGAATCCGTCGCGTCTACCAATTCCGCCACGAGGGCAAGCACGCTAAGCCAAAAAACCCGCCTGCTTATCACGCATTATGCAATAGGGCGGCGTCCCTGTCTATGTGTTTATGTCTATGGTTTATGCTTGGCTTGGCTGTTATAACAGTTTATCTTGTTTGCCCATGTTTGCCCGTTTATATGATTGGATGCTTGCCCTTGCCCGCCACCCCAAAGCGACATTTGCTTTGGCGATTGTGTCTTTTTGTGAAAGCTCACTTTTCCCCATTATGCCTGACATTATGCTTGCCCCCATGATATTAGCGGCACGCGAAAAGGCTTGGCGGCTTGCCTTTATCTGCACTTTGGCCTCTGTGCTTGGCGCGTTATTGGGTTATCTCATTGGCTTTGCCCTTTATGACCTCATCGGGCAACCGATTATTGCCTTTTATGGCGGTGAGGTGGCCTTTGAGAAATTTACCCGTTTTTATAGTGCATGGGGATTTTGGATTGTCTTTATCAGTGCGGTGAGTTTTATTCCCTTCAAAATTGCCACGATTGCAAGCGGGGTTTTGTCTATGAATCCGCTTATTTTTATCATTGCCTGTGCGCTGGGGCGAGCGGCGCGGTTTTATGCTGTGGCGGTGCTTTGTGCGACAGACCCGCGCGCTTGGCTTGTCCGCCCAATATGGCGGGCGGGATTTATTTGGGTTGCTAGTCTGATTATTCTTGCCTCTGCCTTTGGCTTTGAATATATCGGTAATCTGCCCGCTTGCGATTTATGCCTGCAACAAAGATGGCCTTATTATGCCGCCCTTATCCTTGCCCCTATCGCCCTATGGGTGGCAAAGATGGGCGCTTTGCGGGCGGCTGATTATTTGCTGGGCTTGATTGCGCTTGCCTATTTGGCAGGCAGTGGGTTAGCCCTTTATCATGCGGGCATTGAATGGGGGTTCTGGGCGGGGCCTGTAAATTGCACGGCGGGGGATTTTGACATTAACACTATTTCCGCGCAAACCCTCTTGGAATCACTGCCACAAAGCCCTATTATATCCTGTGTGCAAGCCCCATGGCGGTTATTTGGCCTATCACTTGCCGGCTATAATTTCTTGGCAAGTCTTGCTTTGGCGATGCTTGCGGCTTGGCCTTTTTATAGTCAATGGCTAGGGATAAAATTAGACATGCATAAAAATAAACATGAATAAAATTAGACATGAATAAAATTAGACATGCATAAAAATAGATAGGCACAAAAATAGATAGGCGCGAAACAAGATAGAGATAATGAGGTAACAAGTGAGCGAACGATTAGCACAGATGATACGGGTCGACCATGCGGGCGAATATGGGGCGGTGAAAATCTATCAAGGCCAAGCGGCTGTTTTTAATGCTGTGAAAAGCAAAACAAAAACGGCCACCCTCATCCGTGATATGGCCGAACAAGAAGAGGCACATTTAGAGATATTTGACGATTTGCTACGCCAACGCAAAATTCGCCCAACCGCACTAGCCCCTGTTTGGGATATAGCAGGTTTTACGCTTGGCGCCGCCACCGCGCTAATGGGGGAAAAAGCGGCTATGGCCTGTACGGCAGCTGTCGAGGAAGTGATTGACGAACATTATGCAAGCCAGATTGAAGAATTAGCCGCCACTGATAGTGAGCCTGAATTGCAAGCAACCCTAGCGCAATGCCGCGCCGATGAAGCCGCCCATCACCGCACCGCCATAGAAGAGGGCGCCGAACAAGCATTCGGCTATCCCATTTTAAGGGCAAGCATAAAAGCAGGCTGTCAGCTAGCCATTAAATTATCGGAAAAAATATAGGCTTGCGCGCTGAGTGCGCTAGCCAGCATTTAAGGCTGTAATTGGCTATCCCAATATAAATAATCCTGCCAACTTTCATGCAAATAATTGGGCGGGAATTTGCGTCCAACATCATGCAATTCATAAACAGTCGGGCGGCGCGGCTTTTGGCGCGGGAACATGCCCGCTTGGTCGCACAAACGCCCACCTTTGCGGAAATTGCAAACTGTGCAAGCAGCAACAACATTATCCCAAACCGTGCGGCCGCCTAAGCGGCGCGGGCGCACATGGTCAAAGGTTAAATCCTCATGTGAGCCACAATATTGGCAGGTAAAAGCATCCCGTAAAAATACATTAAAACGGGTAAAGGCGGGATATTTAGGCGGTTTGACATAGGTTTTGAGGGAGACCACACTTGGCAAGCAAAGGGTGAGGCTTGGCGAGCGCACCTCTATCTTATATTCAGAAATAATATTCACCCGTTCCAAAAAAACCGCTTTGAGCGCATTCTGCCACCCCCAAAGCGAAAGCGGATAATAGCTCAAAGGCCGATAATCAGCATTTAACACAAGCGCAGGACAAGCATCCGCATTGTGAAAATGCGTATCATCAGAAGCCAAAAATTCCGCCGCGGCGGGGGTTTTACGAACTGTTTCTCGAGCAAGCTTTTGCATAATTTGCTCCACTATATGCGTTCCGAATCTATTTGCGCCAAATGTTTAACGCAGGCAGTTTTACAGGTTTTTCAACAAATTACTAGCCCAAAAGAGCTTAATTTGCGGTTTTTAATCTATACTCAGCCTGCCTTATAAGTTGGCTTATATTGCTAACTTCGCCTATATTGCATATAAAGACCCGCCGTGACAGAGACCACATGACAGAGACCACATGACAGAGACCACATGACACAGACTCCATGATAGAGACTCCATGACAGAAACAACCCGTTTTGCCCCTAGCCCAAATGGACGGCTTCATTTAGGGCATGCCTTTTCAGCCCTGCTCGCCCATAAATTAGCCGCCGGCGGGCAATTTTTATTACGCATTGAGGATATTGATATGGGCCGCGCCCGTGCTGATTTTATTGACGCCATATTTGCCGATTTAGCATGGCTTGGCTTGACTTGGGCGAAGCCTGTTTTGCGCCAATCGCAACGTTTCCCTATTTATACGCAAAAATTAGACCGTTTGCGGGCGTTAGAATTGGTTTATCCGTGCTGGGCGACACGCCAAGAGATTCGCCGCCATATTGAATCTGCCCCCGGCGGCCGCAAAGTTTGGCCGCTAGACCCAGACGGCGCACCTATCTACCCGTGCCTTTACAAACATATATCGCAAGCCGAGCGCAATAAAAAATTATGGGAAGGAGGCGATTTTGCGTGGCGGTTGGATATGGAAAAGGCCTTTGACTTGGCGCAGAAAAAACACCAAAAGACACAAAATAAGCCTATCACATTTTATGAGGCAAGCACAGATGAGACAATTAAGGTTAATCCCCTTGCCTATGGCGATATTATTTTGGCACGCAAAGACATACCAACCAGCTATCATTTAAGCATGGTCACAGATGATGCCGCACAAAATGTCACCCTTGTCACACGCGGGCTAGATTTACAGCCCGCAACCCATATTCACCGCATATTACAAGTGCTATTAGACCTGCCTGAACCCGCCTATTATCACCACGCCCTCATCCGTGATGCGGAAGGGCGCCGCCTATCCAAACAAGCAGGGGATGAAAGTTTTGCAGACGCCCGCAAAAAAGGTATAAAACCCGATGACCTCATCGCCACCCTGCCACCACCTATTGGCTGTCGTCCATTGACACAGGGGGCAAAGGGGGCAAAGGGGGCAAAAAGCACAACAGCAATAAAAGCAAAGAGAACAGGAATAAAGCGCAAAGGGGAAAGTAAATGAATGTTTTTAATATTTTACTCCCGATTGGGCTAGGCGCGGTCAGCCTTGTATTATTCGCAGGTCTGTTCAATATGATGCGTGGCGGGTCAAGCAATCTG